>JAFGFE010000024.1 GCA_016931225.1 Candidatus Zymogenaceae bacterium | reverse complement strand
GTAGCCGAGGAAAGCGTAGCGTAGTATAGTAGAACCGTCTTGCAGGAAGGCAAACTGTCAACACAACTCGTGACTACCGCATATTATCTATAACGGCTTACATATACAATATAAATAGATTAGGAATGAGTATACACGGGAAAAAAACCAAGAATGATTTAAAAGCAGCACTATTTCTAGCTTATGATTCAAACTATTTTTTTTCTACTAAACTGTACCATGCAATCAATAATTGGGTTGTAGAGAATCATGATAATTTTGCAGTATTCAATTAGATTTTATTTTAGCTTTCTTAGTATTTCGCCTTTTCCGACGTGACGATGATGGCCTCCGACCCCCCCACCGGGTACTTGTTCTCGCAGATGCCGCACCCCACGCACAGACTGTTTATTACTTAAGGCTGTTTGATCTGCGAGCCGTCGGCGGATGTCTTCTCCATTGGTTCCCTGGATTTAATCGACTTATCGATATTTATTTCAACCCAGCGAGGCCTCGAGTTTCCGGAAGCCCTCTACATGCACTTTGAGCATCTCAATGATGGGTAAATTATACGGGCACTTCTCTTCGCATTCACCGCATTCGATGCATTCATCCACCGTGGCAATCGTGTATTTCAAAAAAGCCACGGTCTGCCGGGGCGTCATGCGTTTCATAACGGCCGGAAACATCTGGGCCTCCCTGATCATCACCCCGTGCGGACAGGGTAGACAATACCCGCAACGCCGGCAGAATGAATCTCCCAGTTGTTCACGTATGCGTTCCATGTCCTGTCTGTCCCGGTCGGTCAGCGGTTGAGGCGTTTCGTACAGGGCCATGATCTGATCGAATTCTTCCTTATTGGATACTCCGGGTATGGGTATCACGTGTGGGTGTTGCTGGAGAAATTTAAAACACAGGTCGGCCCGTTCGAGCATGCCGCCGCCCAAGGGTTTCATGGCTATAATGCCCATGTCTTTTTCCAGAGCCGCCGGATGCAAGGCTTCAAGGGCCTGGGTTTCTATAAAGTTGAAGGGGAACTGAACAGTCTCAAACAGTCCGGTTTGAACGACCTTGAGAGCCGTGTCCTTATTATGGGCGCTGAACCCGATATGCCGGATCTGGCCCTTACTTTTTGCCACCGTCGCCGCCTCCATGGCGCCGCCGGGGGCCAGCACAGTTTCCAGATCAGATTCCTCGGACAGGTTATGAAATTGTAAAAGGTCTATGTAATCGGTGCGAAGCTGCTTGAGGCTGTTGGCGATATGTTCGGCCGCCTTTTCCTTGGATCTTTCCAGCGTCTTGGTGGCGATGATTACCTGGTCGCGCACGCCTTCCAATGCCTGCCCGATTTTTCCCTCGCTGTCCATATACATGTTTGCCGTATCGAAAAAGGTGACGCCGCGATCGAAACAATACCGGACCATTTCAGCGGCATCGTTTACTCCCAACTGCATAATGGGGATCCCGCCGAAACCGAGTTCCGAAACCATGAGCCCGGTCTTGCCTAAACGACTTTTTTTCATGCTTCTGCTCCTGGCCGACGTTTTTTATATTGAAACAAGAATACCATATCTCTAATTATGCGGCAAGAGCCGCGATTTTCGTGTTTCACTGAAAGCTGTCCTTTTTTTGACTGGCAAATAATGGGATGTATCCGCATACAATGCGGAGTTATTTGTTCCTGTTTGCATAAAACATTTTTGAAAATCATTCTATTGTCTATTTGACCCAAAGGATTTCAAGCCGAATCGCCCCGCCGAGGCGAGGGTGCGTCCGCATCGACCGACGATTCCCAACGGCGGAAGAGCGGGCACGACCACGACGAGCTGCCGACCGCCGATCCGGCCATCGCCGAATTCCGGCCGCAGACTGCGGAAATTGACCTTTCAACCCAAGATTTCTTTGAGTGTCTTGCCTCCAACACCGATATTTTCATTGGGATGTTCCTGAACATAGACTAAAAAGTGTTCAAGGGGTATTTCAGTTATTTCAGCGGCTTCTTTTGAAAGGGTTTCTACAAGCTGCTTCTTTTTTTCTTCGCTGGTTTTGTTCAGTGCGATGGTTATGGTCGGCATAATGGCCTCCTTTCGCTTGATACGAGATATATCTTTTTGGAAAGTTACTCAGAGAAGAGTAATGTACGACGGAGCAAAACCGGTATCAGTACGACCAGCTATTTCATCAAATCCTCCGTATTGGGACAGAAGTCCCTTTATATACCGTACAGAGAGGAATCCCTCACAGTGAGAATTCCTCTTTGTATGGTGATTATTGGAATTTACTTGAGGGGGGGTGCGACTTCCATCGGATTAAGACCATTAGCCGCCCAAGCGAATGCTTGATTCCGATTGAGCCGATTCAAACGCTCCATGTCGGTATCAGGAATTTCAAAATCAAACAGATTTAGATTTTCCCGGATACGCTCTGGTTTACTGCTTTTCGTTAATACACAATAGCCGTGCTGCAATCCCCACCTCAACAGCAGTTTGGCGTCTGTCACCTTCAGTTTTGTCGCAATTTCATGGGTGACCAACTGGCATTCTTCTTTTATCTCGGCAAGAACTTCTCCACCCTGTCCTTCTTCAGCCCGCCAGGTTGAAAGGGGAGCAAGCAGGCTGTATGCAATCGGTTCGATTGAATTCTCCTTCATGTACCTGGTCAAATCAACCTGGGCACACATTGGATGAAATTCAACCTGGTTTGCCTCAGGTTTCGTCAGGCCTGCATCCAAAATCTCTTTAATTCTCTCTTCATCGTAATTCGCCACTCCAATATGCCTGGTCAGCCCTGTTTTTTTCAGCTCTACCAAAGCGCTCCACTGTTCCAGTCTCAGTTCAGATAGTGGGGCATGTATCAGGTAAAGATCAACATAGTCAAGCTGGAGCTGTTTGAGCTGATTTTTCAGCGTTTCAATGGTCTGTTCGTAGGTTTTTTCGGGAGCCCCCCACTGTGTATATCCGGGAAAAAGCTTGGTAGTTACAAAGATATCATCCCTTGAAACTCCGGCAGCTTTTATCCCTCTACCGGTTCCCTCTTCATTATTGTAGCCCTCGGCCGAATCGATATGTTTAAATCCGGCTTTCAGCGCCTCATGTACACAGAATTCGGCCTGGTCGATTGATAGCTGATAGGTGCCGAATCCCACGAGAGGCATGCCCATCCCATTGCGTGTCGATTTTGATATCTCCATCCATCGTCTCCTTTTTAATAACAGTATCCCACCAGCAAAAAAGCTTTTGCCGATTTTAGATAACGTAGCGTGAGACAGGGATGGTTGATAGTAAAAATGCGACATTTAACTAAAAAAACAGATCTGTCGCAGGGCTTTTTTTTCAGCCAAAAATTGGGTGGGAGAGGAACCGGTAAAGAGTTTAAACTCCTTGATAAAATGCATCTGATCATAATAGCCGCAATTGTATGCCAGCTCCGTCAAAGTATTGTATTCGGTATGTAAAAGAGCATATAGTGATTTCCTAAAACGATTGATTCTCAGATATGCTTTCGGATTAACACCAAGAATCTTGTTGGCGAATCGTTCAAATTTTCGTTTATTGATGCCTCGAATATTACAGAAGCTTTCAATGTGAGACTCTTCTTGTTTTGTGAAATCTGAAATAAGAGCATTCATCTTCTCATCGATGATCAGGTTGATGTTTAATAGCTTCAGAAGTTCGTGTTCTAACGTATGAAATTTTCCAAACACTGTTTTATGCTCTTTTACTCTTTCGACAAGTTGTTCAGAGAGAGTCCTATCTAATACATGCAAATCAATAATATTGTTTTTAAATTCTGACAGTGGGATGCCAAAAAATGGATAAAAACCGGTGGGGAAAAAAGAAACACCGATGAGTTCAATATTTCCAGCGGGCCTTTCCCAGCTATACTTGAAATGATCCATGATGCCGGTGAAATAGCAGGACTCCAGACTGATTTCCGAGTTACTGTCATACAGTAATACCGGTTGAGAAGAGAGATTTATGATCAGGTCGATGTTTTTAATTGGGAGAAGCTTATGGTTGAGGGCAGGCAGTTCCCCGCTGTTAATCCACATAGTGTCAATCAAGTTTCTCAGTATTGGATGAGTTGGTTTGTATCTTTTTATCTCAATCATGGTGAAGTTATATCATATGAGACCGGTAAATTGTAAATAGATTACAAAATAAGTTATCTTTATCTCGAATTATGCGGCAAGAGCCGCGTTTTTCGTGGTTTGTGCCTTCCGGCCTCGAATTTTGGCGGGTGAACGGGCTTTAATCCGCCCCGTTGAGGCGTGTGCATCATCCACAAGAGGGAGTTACTTACTCGCCGGTTACTCTGAAAATCCTCAGTCTGCGTGGTTCTTGCACCGATTCAACCACGGTCGGTCAAGCTCACACAGCCCGTCGGCCGTGTCCACACACGGCCCGGTACCGGCGGCGGAGTAAAAAAGCTGGGGTCACAGATACCCGTCAATACCGACCATGGCAGGTTGCCCGGGATGAAAGCCTCGACTACTTTAGCGAATCAGCCGTTCTACGGATCAACGGCCCTTTTTTACTCCAGACAGTTACGCCCTTTTGAAACCTCATTTGGGTGATTCCGCCGCATAATCCGGGCTTAGTATTTCGCCTTTTCCGACGTCACGATGATGGCCCCCGATCCCCCCACCGGGCACTTGTTCTCGCAGATGCCGCACCCCACGCACAAATTGTTTATCACGTAGGGCTGTTTGAGCTGCGAGCCGTCTGCGGAGGTTTCGCCGATCGGCTCTCTGAATTTTATCGCCTTGTCGGCGGTGGGGCAGTGCTCCTCACAGACCATGCAATTGATGCCGTGGGCGTACGGGAGGCAGCGGTTGGTGTCGATATACGCCATGCCGATGACGGTTTCGAGCTTTTCGGCCACGGAGAGCTTCTCGATGGCCCCGGTGGGACAGACCTGGCCGCAGAGGGTGCAGTGATACTCGCAGTAGCCGATGCGGGGCACGAGGATGGGCGAGTACATCCCCTCCAGCCCCCCCCGGACGAGGTCCGGCTGCAGACCCCCGGTGGGACAGACCATCATGCACTCGCCGCACTTGACGCAGCGGGAGAGAAACAGAGGCTCCTCCCGGGCGCCGGGGGGACGGATGACGGCGTCTATACCGAGGCTTTCCTTCAGCTTCCGCTTCGGGTGAATCAAAAGGAGCGGTGAGAGGGCCAGCCCCGCGACGAGGGAGGTGACGACGTGGCGGCGGACAAGGGAGGGGGCCGATGCCCTGGGCGGGAACCCGACGGTATAGGCGGCCCGCTTCTTTTCGCAGGAGCGGACACAGCTCATGGTCAGGATGCACTCCCCCTTCAGAAAATTCCCGTCGTCGTCGAAGGCGCCTGTCTCGCACACGTCATTGCATTCGGCGCAGTCGGGGCACAATCCCGTCGGCCGTCGCCTCAAAAGCGACACCCCCGCGAACAGAGACAAGAGCGCCCCCAGGGGGCAGAGATACCTGCACCAGAAGCGGGGGCGGATCTTCTCCGCGAAGAGGATCGCACCAAAGAGTACGAGGCTTGTCGTCGAAAGCAGAAAGAAGCCCTGCCGGAAGGGGAGAACCGTCTCTCGGAGGACGCCGTAGACCGCCTCTGACGCGGCGGTGACGCCCGGGATGTCCCAGTAATAGAGCTGGTCGAAGACGGCGAAGGCCGCAGCCGAAAGAAGCGGATAGACGGAAAGCGTCAGGGAGCGGATGAGGATGCTGATGGGGTCGAATATGCCGACGAGATTGATCGAAAAGGCCGCCGTAACAAGCAGCAGGAAGAGCAGGTAATATTTCAGGTTCCGGGAGGGGACTTTTTTCACATCCACCGGCTTCATGAGCGGGCGGAATGTATCCAACAGCGCCCCCATGGGGCAGAACCAGCCGCAGAAGAACCGTCCCAAGAGCAACGTCGCCAACAATACCAGGAGCACAGGGAGGAAGAAGGCGTTGAGTGTCCGGGAGGCGAGCATCGTTCCCGCCGCCGCCAGGGGGTCCGCCTGAAAGAAGAGGTTGATGGGGTAGTGAATCTCCGTGCCGCCCCGGTAGGTGGTGGTGATGAAGAGGACCAGAAACGCGCACAGGATGACGCTCTGGGTGATTCTCCTGGGGATGGATGTTGTGTGTCGCCCGACCGCCACGGCGATACTCCTCCGTGCCCCTACGTGCCCTTTACGGTGATCTTTGCAAGATCGATTTCCCCCAGGCCCATGTCATGGGCGGCCCTGATGTGGCCGATATCCGTCCCCTTCATCCCGAAGAGGGTGGCGCCGTATGAGTCAACGGCCACCGGGTCCGTGCCCGCGACCACATGATTTTGTACCGAGACGTTTTTGATATCGCCGCCGCTGGGGCCGCCCTTGAGCATCACCCGGGTGGCGTCGAGCACGATCAGGTTCGGTTTGATGAGGCTCGAGATATCCGCCAGCTTCTGGTCGATATTCCAGTGTATCTGACCCCGGTTTCCCCCGATGACACCCATGAGGTTTTTCATCGAGAGGGTCAGGGTGGTGCTGCCGTGGTTCTTGGCCACAGGGACGTTGATGAGGCGGTCCGCATCGAGGACGTCTTTGTAGAATTCCCACTCGGTCAGCGCCGTGCCCATGGGGATGGGCATGCTGACGAACTTTCGGTCGTCGATGAAGCTGATGGTCGCCCGGGAGTCGCCCAGTCCCTCGACGGCGGCCTGTATGCCGCTGGAATCGTAGGTCTTACGGGCGTCGTGGCAGGTGCGGTCGAAGACCTTTACCTTGGACGCGCCGGCGTCCAGGCACAGCTCCACCAGGGTCCTGACCACGTCAGGGTGGGTGTTGCCGCCCAGCTCAGGCGTACTGTTCCAGCCGATGTTCGGTTTGACCACAACCACATCGCCGGACGTGACGAAGATCTTCATGCCGCCGAGGCCGTCCACCGCGTCGATGACGATGTTTTTATAGTTTGTCCCGGTGGCGGTGGAGAGAAACGGTACGGCGGCGTGAGCCCGGCGGGGCAGGGCGACCAGCCCTCCTGCCAGCGTCGCCGCCGAGAGGACGGCGCCACAGGCTACGAAATCCCGTCGGGTCAGCCGTCCGTGGAGGCATATATCGGGTCCCTTTTGCCCCTTTTTTGTAGCATCAGCGCCCATATTCCTCCTCCCTCTCTTCCCCCCGGAGACAAGCGGGTGTCGGATCGGTCCCGGACTATTCCGCCGCTTGGTTGTTCTCCGTTTCGGACGTTTCGCTGTGGACCAGGGCGACGCTTACGACGTCCACACCGGCGGCTTTCAGGGCCTTGGTAATGTCCCCCGCCTTGGCGTCATTGGTCTTGACGATGAAGTTGTTTTTTTCGGTCATGGTTTTTTTTCCGATGAATATTCCGTGATACGGCCGGGTCCCATCCGTTCTGCGTGTGAACCGGCTTGACTTATCGGCCGGTGATGTTTTATGATTTACTGTAGCACGGATTATCAATTTCTGTAAAGAGATATGACATTATTTTTCTCTCATGGTCCCGCCCCGTCCGGCAAACGCATTTCCGGAATCGTTGGTGTGGCCGCCGCGGGTCTCTTGGCCGTGGGCCTCTTCGCCGCCGGTGCACCGGCCCAGGAAGAGGTGGATCCACTGCTTTCCCCGGGCCTGGAATTGATCGATGAGGGGCGTTATGACGAGGCGGCGTTGTTTTTCGAAGAGACGGCTGAGGTGCGTCTGGACGATCCGGACGTCTTCAACTATCTGGGTATCGCCCGCTATCACCTGGGGGATTTCAAGGGCGCCCTCGACGCGTTTTCTGCATCGCTGGATCGGGATCCGTCGTACGTGACCGTCTATCATAATATCGGGGTGACCTATCATGCCCTGGGCCTCTATTATCTGGCCATTGAGAATTACGAGCGGGCCCTCAACCTCATCGGCGACGATGAGACGCTTTTTTTCCGACTGGCGCTGTCGTATATCGCCCTTCAGGACTGGGAGACGGCCCGGGAATACCTGGAAAGTGCGCGGGAGATGAATCCCTATGAGACACAGTATCAGGTCTATCTGGAGTACGTAAGCTCAAAACTCCCCGCCGACACGTCGGAGTGATGTAACACATCAGTTGTTCGTCAGAAAAAACATGCCGGCCGCCGGGATATGACGTCGAACGCACTGCGGCGGGAGGGGGTCGGCATGATGGGAGATGCCCACCGCCCGGGGGCGTCTCATTACAGCCCCCCCCTTTTTCACACGATACAATTCTCCCTCCAACCGAGATATCCCAGAACACCCCAGCATTTTGGGGAAAGCCCGTGACGGCCGCACCGGCGCATCTGTGCGCCCGTGCGGCGGTGAATGTTTCGGGTCGGAGCCGGGTCTGTTTTTCACTTCCGCATATCCGCCACCGACCCCGGATCGCCAGCAGGATGTATAAGGCTCTTCAGATACATGACCCCACTCGCCTGATGCCGTATCGAGATACTGTACTGTCGATACGCTGCCGAAGACTATTTCGCTTGACAGGTGGCTGTTTTCGAAATAGTGTAAACAATACATACAATTTGTCTATATTGTAAAATTTACGGTGTCATGAGAAAAGAAACGAGAGACAAGATACTCGATGTCTCGTATCAGTTGTGCAACACGTACGGCTTCTGGTCGCTGAAGGTTGAGGATATTCTCAATAACGCCGGTATCTCCCGAGCGACATTTTACAAATATTTTAAAAATACCAATGATGTCGTCGATACCCTCTTCGACCAGGAACTCGAAGAGACCACAAAACGTATCGAGTTCGCCGTGGCCCAGGAGACGGGACCGTTCGAGAAGCTCAGGGCGTTCCTTTTGGCCGAGATAACCGGCATGAGAAAATTCTTCGTATCGGTTCGATTTGATGAACTGGACGTCCTCCCGCCGATTCCCCGGGCGCGAATGCACCGACAGTTCGTCGTCTACGGTGAGATAGTCAAGAAGATACTGGCCGAGGGGATGGCTGACGGCAGCCTTGATATTCAAGACATGGACATCGCCGTTAGGGGGGTTTTAAGCTTCTCCCGTGACATCGGCGCGGTGTCGATGATGAACAGGAAGTCGGCCGAGGAGATACACCGGGAGATCGAGATGATGCTCGAGCTTCTGTTCAACGGCATCCTGCCCCGTCGATCGGGATCGCCGTGAGACATACGGCGGCGTAAAACGAGCACCGTGTGGTTTTTCAGCTCCACTGCATAACCTTTTGTCTGTTTGGAACGTCTAATGAAGCGGATGTAATACCGTTTCTGTCGTATCAAAAGAGAGGTTTTTTTTGCCCGGGGAAGTATACAATATAGCAGAAATGTATAGATTGTATATCCCTGTGTGCCGCAGTCGGAGTTGCTAGTGCATTCACAATGGCATAAAAAGAGGGCTTGAGCATGAACGGGGCCGTTTCATCGTCTCAGGACGGTGCCGGGTTCCCGGCGTTCGCTATTTCGGAGGCGTGCCGAATACGGCATGCTTCCGAAGGGCGCTCCCCCATCGCACCCGTCCCATCGGGGACGACGCGGTTTGTTCGGGCATCACGAACTCTCTTTGGTTGGTACGAATTCGAAAGGCGGTATAATACGGATATGGAATCACGCGAACTGACGGACAGAACGGAACAACGCATACTGGGACGGAGAGGCTTGATTTACCTTCTCGCCTATCTTTCTGCATTCACTCCCTTTTCCACCGATCTGTATCTTCCGGCGCTGCCGGGCATGGCGGAATCCTTCGACGCCCCCATGTCTCAGGTGAACATGACCATCATCGCGTTTTTTTTCTTTTTCGGCATCGGAACGCTTTTCTGGGGGCCGCTGAGCGACAAATACGGTCGAAAACCGATCCTGCTCGTGGGCGTCGGCCTCTATACGGCGGCAAGCGTCCTGTCCGCGTTCGCCGTGGATATTCATCAGCTCATCGTCTTTCGCATTTTCCAGGCGATGGGCTCCGGGGCGGTGGCCGCCGTGGCCATCGCCATCATCAAGGATACCTATTCGGGTCGCCGGCGGGAGTCGATCCTGGCGGTGGTTCAATCCATGATGCTCCTGGCCCCGATTATTGCCCCCGTTCCGGGCGCAATCATTTTGCAATGGACCTCGTGGCGGGGGGTGTTTTGGGTGATGACCGGGCTGGGGGTTGCCGGATTCCTGGGCGCCCTCACCATTACGGAGACGTTGCGTACCCGGCAAACGGGAACGATCGTCGAGTCCCTGGGCCGGCTGGGCGTCGTCATTAAGAATCCAAGCTTTGCGATATTGCTCCCCGTCTTCTCAGTCATGGGAATTCCGATGATGGCGTATGTGGCCGGATCGTCGTACGTGTTCATAGAGCATTTCGGATTGACCGAGATGCAGTTCAGTTACTTCTTCGTTATGAACGCCGTTTTCTGTCCCGTCGGGCCGCTGTTGTATGTGCTGTTGTCGAGGAGATTTGAGAGAAATCTGCTCATCCTGGTGAGCTTCATCATGATCATCATCAGCGGCGTGCTGATTCTCTGTCTCGGCACCGTCAGTCCCTGGCTGTTGATCTCCTCAATCATCCCGACGACGATTTTCGGCGGTATGGTACGCCCGCCGGGGACGAACCTGCTGCTTGAGCAGCAGAAGGAGGACGCGGGATCTGCATCGTCGCTGATCGGATTCTGCGGCATTATCTGCGGCAGCATCGGCATGCTGTTGATTTCCCTCGACTGGAACAACCTCGTCCCCGTGCTGGGGGTGCTGACCCTGTGTACCGGTCTGGTGAGCATAATCCTATGGCTCGCGGTAGCCTCCCGACTGGAACAGGTCAAGAGCTATCTCACCGTTGACTGACGGCGAAGAGAGTGAAAGGCCGAAAATCACATATCTGTATCCTGTGCCGATGTATCGGCGATGTGAAAAGGAGAAGATCGTGAAAAAATACAGCATATTGATATATATCGTGTGGGTCTCTTTCTGTGTGGTCTTTCCCCGTGCGGTCTGTGCACAGGAAGAAAAGCCGACCTTCACCTATACCCTGGACGAATGTCTGGAGATCGCCCTCAAGCGATCCGCCGATATCCGTATCGCCGCCGAGGAGATAAAAGTTGCCTCGGGGGTGGTGCTTGAAACCTGGGCCGACATCCTGTCTGTCGGCGCCAACGGGGGATACACCTACACCGATTTCACGGCCGGCTCCTCCAGATTGTCGGGCGGCGGCTCGTCCTACAGTGAAAGCTACACCCTGGGGCTCAGCGCCTCTATCCCCGTGTTTACCGGTGGAAGGACGCTCTGGGGCATCAATACATCATATCTCCAGAAGGACCTCGCCCTGGAGGAGTTCCGAAGCAGCGTGGGGAGCATCATCTATGAGACGAAGACGGCCTTCTACTCGGTGCTGCTTGCCCGGGAGGAGACAGCCATGCGGACCGAGGAGCTGGAGGTGATTACACGAAACGTCGAGATTACCCGGAACAAATTCGCAAACGGCCTCGTTTCCCAATACGAGTTGATGCGCATCGAGGTGGAGCTGATCAATACGGAGACGTCGCTGATACAGGCCGAGAACAGTCTCTCCACGGCGCTGGAGGATCTCAAGATGCTCCTTGCCGTCGATATCACCCAGCCTATCGACATCGACGGGAGCTTTCCTGTGGAATCGAGGGAGCTGACCCTGGAGGAGTATCTCTTGATCGCAGAGACGGAAAGCCCCGAGCTGATACTGGCGAAGCTCAACGAAAACATCGCCAAGAAGAACCTGAATATGACCGTCGGTGAGTTCTTTCCGACGGTCAGCGCCTTCGCCAATTATGATTACTCGAACAGCGACACGTTCGATGTCAGTTTCAATAAGGACGACTGGGAGTTCACCGCAGGGGTGATGGTCGAATTTCCCATATCGGAGTTTTTAGTGGCGACGGCGAAGACAAAACAGGCGAAGGCGCAGTATGAGCAGACGAAGATCGCCCGGGAAGAGGCGGAACGCCAGATCAGGCTGAACGTCTCGACCGCATACCTGGATCTTACGGAGGCGAAGAAGGTCATCGAGCTGCAGGAGAAGAACATCGAGCTTGCGCGGAAGAATCTTGAGATCGCGGAGATTCGCTATCAGAACGGCATCGACACCCTCCTTGAGCTGCTGGACGCCCAGCTGTCGCTGACCGACGCCCTGGTAAACTATTACACCGCTCTGTACGGCTATGAGGAGGCGCTGGCCCGGCTGGAAATGATCGTGGGCGTCGACTTTGTGATGTATGACGTTCCGTGACGCATCCGCCGACGGAGGCACAGAGAGCGGTTACATGGAGAAGCAAGGAAGGCTCCCGGAATTATGGAAAAAAAGACGTATGTAAAGATCGGGGCGGCGGTCATCATCGTACTGATGATCGTGCTGGCGATTGTCAGGTTTGTCCTCAATCACACCCCCCAGGGGTTTCCTCCCGGATTTGCTCCCGGCGGGGACAGCACGCCGGTCGCCGTAAGCGAGGTCTCCCCCGGAACAATCAAGGACACCCTCTTTTATACCGGAGATATCCATGCCCTCGCCGAGGCGGAGGTCTACAGCGTCGCAGCAGGCACGATCATTTCGTATCATTGCGACGAAGGGGACGCCGTGCGGAAGGGCCAGATACTGGTCACCCTCCAGCGTCAGGAGACGTGGGACGTCTATATGCCTGTGACCGTCAGGGCGCCCATCTCCGGCATAGTCGCCCGCAATTATCTGGACGCGGGAGAACTGGCGACCGAGTCGACCCCCCTTGTCCTGATCGTTGCGGGAGACGAGATGAAGGCGGTCATCAAGGTGCCGGAGGGGGAAATGAGTAAGATACGGCTCGGCATGAAGGCGGAGCTCACGGTGCCGTCTGTCGAGGACCACGTGTTCACCGGGGAGGTGAGCGAAATCAGCCCGGTCCTCGATACGGATACCAGGACGTGTCGGATGGCGATCCTTTTTGAAAACGAAGGGATGAGCCTCGTTGCCGGCATGTTCGGGTATGTCTCCGTTATTGTCGAGGAGAAGACCGACGTCGTCTGCGTTCCCGCCCTGGCGGTGCTGTATGACGAGGAGGGACGGAAAAAACCGTATTGTTTTGTGATCGAGGATGACACGGCGCACCACCGCTCACTGGAGATCGGCATTGTCTCCGACGACCTGATCGAGGTCCTCTCCGGCGTCGAAATCGGCGAACGTGTCGTCGTCTCCGGTCAGGAGGGATTGGAAGACGGCGGGCTGGTTATCGTCACCGAATAATCCCATGGGTAACATAGCATTATGTCTATCGCACGATTTTCGATAAAGAACTCCGCCCTGGTGAACGTCATCACCATCGTCGTGTTTATACTGGGACTCTATTTTTCGACCCATCTCAGCAGGGAGGTGTTCCCCTCGTTTGATTTTGGGTATATCACCATCTCCACCAGCTATGCCGGCGCATCGCCGGAGGAAATGGAGAACCTTGTCACCATTCCCATCGAAGACGAGATCTCCGATGTGGACGGCATCGACGAGATCACGTCGACCAGCTCCGAGGGGATGTCGGTTATTAACGTCCAGGCGGAGGCGGACATCGAGGGGGCGGCGCTCGACCAGCTTCTCAACGACATCAAAAACGAGGTGGACAAGGTCGGCGACCTCCCCGAGGACGCGGATGACCCGGATTGCGTCAAGTTCGATCCGGAATTCGGCGTTATCTCGGTGGCCTTGTGGGGAGACATCCCGGAGAGCGAGCTTCGTGACCTGGCCGACTGGATGCAGGACGAGCTGGAGCTGATAGACGGGGTCAGCTCCGTTGATATAAGCGGATACCGCGACCGGGAATTCTGGGTGGAGGTGGATCCCCTGAAGCTCGAGGCGACCAACCTGAGTTTGTCCGAGATCATTTCGGCGATCAGACGGCGCAACCTGAACACCCCCAGCGGCAGTATCGACAACGGCACGAAGGAGATCCTCATCAGGGCCATCGGGGAGGTGGAGACCGTGGAGGATATCGAGGACGTCGTGGTCGCATCACACGACGGTGTCAATATCACCGTCGGGGACCTGGCCCGGGTCACCAAGACATTCGAGGAGGAAGAGAGCCTCTCCAGGCTCAACGGACACCGGGCGGTCACGCTGTCGGTCAAGAAGAAGGCCCTCGGGGACGTCATCGACATCGTCGACGACGTCAAGGTGCTCGTCGAGGAGGAGTCCGCATACCTCCCGGAAGGGGCGAACATTACCCTCCTGATGGATGAATCGAAATACGTGAGAGCCCGGCTCAAGACTTTACTCTTAAACGGGCTCTTCGGCATGATCCTGGTGATTTTTGTGCTCTACGTCTTTCTCGATTCGCGGGTCGCCTTCTGGTCTTCCATAGGCATTCCCTTCTCGTTTTTAGCCACGATCATCGTCATGTACGCGATGGGGATTACCTTCAACCTCCTCTCCATGTTCGCCCTCATACTTGTGCTCGGCATCGTCGTCGATGACGCCATCGTCGTGGCCGAAAACACCTTTCGCTACCTTGAGGAGGGGCATACGCTGGCGGAGGCCACGGTCGTCGGCACCAACGAGGTCACCATGCCGGTGACGGCCGCCATCGCCACCAATATTGTGGTGTTCATCCCCCTCACCATCATGGTGGGCATCCTCGGCAAGATCATGAATACCATCGCCATCGTGGTGATCACAGTGCTTTTGGCGTCCCTGCTCGAGGCGTTTCTCATTCTCCCCTCACACCTGGTGGAATTCGGCAAAAAAGGAAGAAGGAACGAGAGGGATACCAAGGCCTGGTTCAACAACATCAGGGAGTACTATGGAAGTGTTATTGCATCGCTGATCAATAGGCGCTATATGGTCGTATTCGGTGCCCTGGGCCTTGCCGTGTTCACCGTCATCTTCGGCGTTATGACGCTGAAGATAACCTTTATGGGAAGAATGATCGCGGAGAAATTCAACATCAACATTACCATGCCGGTGGATACAAACCTGGAGGAGACCGATCGCATCGTCAGAGAGGTGGAGAAATACGCCCAGGAGCTTCCCGAAGAGGAGGTGGCGGGCGTCATTACCTCGGTCGGCGATAACAGCGGCAGGGTTCAGGTGGAGCTGACCGAGCACGGATATAAAAAGGTCGGCTCCGATGTATTCATCAATGAGCTCAGGGAGAAGACGAACCTGATTTCCGGTCCCACGTCCATTACCTATCAGGAGCGGGGATCGGGCCCGTCGGGCGGTTCGGCGGTGGAGGTACATATCCATGGTGACGATTATGACACCCTCCTGGTGTTGACGGACATGTTCAAGGACACGCTGGCGGAGATCCCGGGGGTGACGGATATCGATGACGATTTCGTGAAGGGGAAAGAAGAGGTCAGATTTTACTTCGATGAGTATGTCATGGGGACCCTGGGGTTATCCATTACAAACGTCTCATCGGAGCTGAGGAGCGCCTTTTCCGGCGGCGACGCCGGGGATATTCGGGAGGGGAGCGATAAAATCGAGATCCAGGTGAAATACGACGAGGACATGCAGAACATCGATAATCTGCTCAACTTTTCCGTTACCAGCGATACCGGAGAGAGGATACCGGTCAAGGCGTTTGCGGATATCGAGTTCGGCAAGGGATTGTTGAGAATAAGCCGTACCGACAGGATGCGCGATATTTCCGTTTCAGCCGACGTCATTGAAGGTGTCACGACATCGAGCGAAGTCAATAATTACCTCATCGATACATTCGGCTATCGAAGCGACGTGTATCCGGGATACACCTTCGATTACGGCGGAGAGTTTGAGCGTATCGGGGAATCCCTGACGTCTCTGTATCAATCGTTTCTTGTCGCCATCCTGCTTATCTATGTGATCCTGGTGGCCCTCTTCAGGTCGTATGTGCAACCGCTGATTATCATGGCGACGGTTCCCCTTTCCTTCATCGGCGTGGTATACGGCCTGTTTATCTCCAACGTGGAGCTTTCCATGATGGCGCTTGTCGGTGTCATCGCCCTGGTCGGCATCGTGATAAACGACTCCCTGGTCATGATCGATTTTATCAATCGATCCAGGGAAAAGGGTATGGACGTTGAACATGCCGTGATTGAGAGCGGAAAGGTTCGACTGAGACCGATTATCCTGACCACCCTCACGACCATCGGGGGGCTGTTACCCATGGCTCTGGGGATCGGCGGCAGGGAGCCGATGCTCACGCCGATGGCGGTATCGATCGTGTGGGGGCTCCTGTTCGCGATGGTGCTGACCCTGATCGTGATTCCCTGCCTCTATGTGGTCGTGGAGGATATCAAGGAGAAGCTGGCTCGAAGTGAGTAGGGAAGGCGCCGTGTGAGGGGAGGGAGTCGGCTGAGGTATGCAGCGGATTTTTCGCTGCGGCGAAATAGTAACGGGGTGACGGGATATCGTCACCCCGTTCGTTTCAGCGTGATTGACGTGCCACAGCCGTGAAACCGTGATTGGATATCCAAAAAAAACGGGGTGATGCCCGGGACGATTGGGCGGGGAATGACGGGGAGGACCGGATGTCTCCGAAAATGGAGTGTCCCGCTACGCCAGCTCCCTGGTGAGCATCTCTCGGTTATAGGCCTCGATGACGTCCTTTCTTTTGATCATTCCCACCACCTTCCGGGAACCCTCCCGCTCCATGACCGGTATCTCCTCGATGTTCAGTCGGCCGAATTTCTTTATCACATCGCTCAGGTTTTCATCGGGATGAGTCGTGATGACGTCCTTCGCGGCGATGTCCTCGGCAACGATCAGAAGATGCAGGGATTCCTCCTCCCTGACGATACGTCTCAGATCGTTGAGGGAAAAGATGCCGGTGAGAAGGCCCTCGGTGTTGACCACCGGGAAGTATGAAAAGGTGCTCTCGGATATAAGGTCCATCAGGCTGGAGAAGGGGGTATGCTCCGGCACCTCTTCGAACTCGGTGCGCATGACCTCCTTGACATAGAGGGACTTCAGGACGTTCAGTTCCCGCCCCTTGTAGATGTTGATTCCCCTCCTGACCAGTTTGAGGGTGTATATGGAGTCGATCTGGATCGAGCGTGCGACGACGGTGCTGATGATACAGGCGATCATCAGGGGGAGTATGATCTTGTAATCATGGGTCATCTCGAAAATAATCAAAATCGCCGTCAAGGGGCCGTGAGTCGTCCCGGCCACCATCGCCCCCATTCCCACCAGGGCGTAGGCCCCGATGGGAGCGGTCATTTCCGGCAGCACGGCCTGGAAGAGGTATCCCATCGCCCCCCCAAGTGTCGCCCCGATGAAGAGGGACGGGGCGAAGATGCCGCCCGACCCCCCGGATCCCAGGGTAATGGATGTCGCCAGTATTTTGATGAAGGTCAGAGAGAGAAGAAATGTCCACGCGATACGCTGGCCGCTCAATACCATATCGACGGTCTCGTACCCGACGCCGAAAACCTGGGGAAAGAAAATGCCTATGGTGCCGATTGCCAGTCCCCCCAGGGCTGGATGAAGGTACAGGGGTATGGGGAGGAGGTCGAACAGGTCTTCGGTCTTATACAGGACGTTCGTATAGAGAAGCGCCACCAGGGCCGCGGCAAGGCCGAGTACCGCGTAGTTGCCCAGTTCCACCACACTGATCAGCTCGTATGTCGGGATGATGAACGAGGGGATGTTCCCGGTGAGCTGATGTGAAACGGCGGTGGCGATGACCGAGCTGACGACGATGGGGGAAAAATGTTCGATGGCGAACTCCCCCATGATGACCTCGATGGAAAAGATCGCCCCTGCGATGGGGGCGTTGAAGGTGGCGGCGATGGCCCCCGCGGCCCCGCAGGCCACGAACGTCCGCATGCGCTGGGTGGAGGTGTCGTAAAGCTGTCCCAAGCTACTACCCATCGTGGAGCCGATCATCACGATGGGGCCCTCCCGCCCCACCGAGCCGCCCGAGGCGATCGTCAGGGCCGAGGCCAGGGCCTTCAGCAACACCGCCCGGGGGGGGAGCCGCCCTCCCTTGAGCACCACGGCGTTCATGACCTCGGGGACGCCGTGTCCCTTCAGTTCCCTGAAGTGGTAGATCATCGGTCCCAGGATCAGGCCTGCGACCGTCGGAACGAGGAGCTTGTAGTACCAGGGAATTTCGCTGATGCGCCACAGATAGTTGTCGAAGGGGCCGTAAAAGAGGTGTTGAAACAGATAAATGAGATAGCGGAATCCCGCGGCTCCGAAACCGGCCATAATGCCGATGAGAATGGCGTTGATAAAGAGAAATGCGTGCTCGGTTTGTTCGAATCTATCGAGAATATGCGTGATGCGTTTGGAGAGCGATTGCATGCTTGAAATAAAAAACTAAAAACGATGGGTCAAAAAAGACGTGAACCAAATCACATTGTATACCATAGACACTGTAAAAAAGAAATAGTTTTCTTGTGATACGGAGTGGGGGAAGGGGAAACCGTACGGGTGCACCATCGGGAGATGTCGGACGGAGATCGGCCCGCGCGTCGTTTTGTCTTTTTCGGGGCATACGATAACACATGACTCACCCTACCCAATACCGTCCGCGCTCTCTGAGGCACCGCCGGGAAAATGTGAAAGGTGAAGGATGGGCAATAAAAGAGTTGATTGCACGCATCGGGGAGGGTACAATAGTAAAAACTTTTATCCGGTGTATATGCATGAAGAGAGCCTATCGTATTGTTCTTTTATGTCTGGTGATTCCTGCGCTTTTCAACGTCTCCGTCGCCGCCCAGGATGTGTCCGATTTTCTGAACACGGGGGACGAGGCGTGGGACGGGCGGGGCGCGTACGGCGACCCAAACAACAAGAAGGCCCTGGACGCCTACGTCGCCGCGGCCGATGAGGACGTGTATCATTTTGAATCCCACTGGAAGGCCGCCCGGTCCTGCTGGTGGATGTCCGACCAGATGCTTGCAGTGTCGAACGATCCCGAAGACCACATCGAGCTGTCGCGTATGGGCATGGAACTGGCGGACCGCGCCCGGCTGATGGCTCCGGACGCACTGGAGGGGCATCTCTATTACGCCCTGTGCGCCTCCCATTATGTATACGGCGTCGGCACCCTCGAGGCCATGCAGAGCGGCGTATTCGAGGAGGTGCTTTCGGAGCTTCTGTGGTGTTACGGCAAAGACCCGGCGTATGAAAACGGCCTGGTGCCGCTGGGATTGTCTGCATATTATCGCCTGGCTCCCTGGCCGGAACGCAGTCAGGAAAAGGCCCTGCTCTATGCGGAGGAGGCCCGAACGACACATGCCGACTTCCTTCGGGCCGTGGTGTATCTTGCCGCCTGTTATCAGGCGCTGGGGGATTTTGATCGGGCCGTTGAGATACTGGCGGATGCCGCCGAAATCGAGCCGGATAAAATAGAGGAGCCGGATTATCGCCGCTGGCGCCGTGTTATCAGGGACGCGCTGGAAGCGGGCGGGCTCGAGGACATCGACCGTATACGGTGATACAGCGTGCCATCTCGCTCACCACACCATTGTCTCTTCTGATGTCGTTATACAATCACATCCCGACAGTTTTTTCACGTTTCACACCATGACGGATGTTTCTCCCATATATGGGCCAGTCACGTCCCGGAGGCTGGGGCGGTCCCTGGGTATATCCCTGGTCCCGAGAAAGGCCTGCCCGTACGACTGCATCCACTGCACCCTGGGGCCGACGACCGACCTGACCGTTGATCGGAAAAGCCATATCGCGCCGAATGATGTCATCGAGGCGCTGACGTACAGACTTTCGGAGCTCGAGGCACAGGATAGAAAGATAGACACGATCACCATCGCCGGTTTCGGCGAGGCGACCCTCAATCTCCACATTGGAGAGATCGAGGCGCTCATTCGGCGGGAGACACGCCTTCCCACGGCGATCCTGACCTCCGGCGGTCTCCTGGCGCGCCCTTCGCTCAGGCGGGAGATGACGGGTTTCGATATCGTCATCGCATACCTGCACGCGGGGGGCCCTGAGACGTTTCAGCTCGTTCATCGTCCCCACCCCGATGTTCGCTTCGATGATGTGTGTGCGGGGCTTTCCCACATCAAGGGGGAAATGACGGGGAGGCTCTGGCTGGAGGTGATGGTATGCTCAGGTATAACCGACAGCGACCCGGAACTGGACGCCCTTGCACAAAGGGTGCTGTCCATCGATCCCGATCACGTGCATATCGATACGCCGACATCTCCCAGGGTCCGTCACCTGGCGGCGCCCAGGGAGCGTTTGCGTGCCCTTGCCCGGCGCATCGGGGAGCGGGCCGTGATTATCGCACCGTGATAAGACAATATTGCGTTTTATCTCCGATGGTGGTACACTAATACGCATCCGATGTATTGAAATCCGACCTCACCTGTGCCGCATCGTCAGACCAGATCCTCCTCTGTCCGGGCGCGGCGGGCTGTTTTATATTCATTCATACCAACCAATCTATGGGAGAGCCGTCATGGAAGATCGGGCGGACGGCCTTTCGTGGTATGAACACATACCGGTGGAACATTTTTACGATTCCCGCCATCGTGAACATGTTTGCCGGTTCGCCGGAGACAAAGACCTTCCGGCGATCCTTCAGATGTACCAGACCTACACTCCGAAGAAGGGTATCCTGGGGCTTCCCCCCGCCGATCCCGAATCCCTTGACAAATGGGTCCGACGATTCTTTGCCGGCGAGAGAAAAAACATCGTGGTAATGGATCCAGATGGGACGGTCATCGGTCATGCAGCGGTCATTCCCACGGACACCGAATCGTGTGAGTATTTCATGGCGCTCTTGCCCACGGAGCAACATGCCGGGGTGGGGTGTCTCTTGATGGAATCGGTCATCGAGACGGTCCGTTACATGAATAAAAGACGCCTGTGGATCGTGGTGGATCGACAAAACATCCCGGTCATCAGGCTGCACAGAAGACGGGGATTTGAGTTCCGGGGAGAGGCGACGGACGGGGATGTAGAGATGGAGCTTATCCTCTCACCTTCCGGGAGGGATGGAGACCGGGCGGACGGGAAGCCTAAGGGGCGGCGGAACTCTTCAGGCCGCTAAAACTTCAGCATACACACGTCACGGACGTTCTCAAGGGCCGAGAGCTTTTCGATGACCGCGTCGTCCACGGGGCTGTCCAGGTTGATGAGAATCAGATTCTGCTGTTTATTGTTGTCCCGGGCAAGCTGCATGCGGCCGATGTTTACCCCCGCCTCGCCCAGAACACTTCCCACGCTCCCCACAACACCGGGGAAATCCGCATTGGAGACATAGAGCATGTATCCTTCGGGTATCGCCTCGACGAAGTAGTCATCCACCTTGACAATGCGGGGACGACTGCCGATGATGGCCCCGATGACCGTCAGGGAGAGGTGGTCTCCCGTAAGGGAGAGAACGAGCTCGCTGGAGTAATCCTCGGTCTCCCGGGATGTCCTCTCGCGCACGTAGATGTTCGATTCCTGTGCGATAACCGGCGCGTTGACGCCGTTGACCTTGCGGTCCGTCACATGGCCGAGGAAGTTTTTGAGGATATGGGGGGTGATGGGGGAGACGGGGAGCTCCATCATGGCGCCGAGGTATGATATCTCGATCTGGGAGATGTGCGTTTCGGCGTCGATAATCTGCCCGGCGAAGCTGCCGATCTTTTCTCCCAGGTGGAGATAGGGCCGTATCACATCCAGAGTGTCCGGGCTGATGGCAAGAAAATTGACGGGACTTGTGACGGTGCCGTCGCCCGTGTAATCGATTATCTGATCGGCCACGGTCATCGAAACCTTTTCGTGGGCCTCTTCTGTCGCGCCGGCGAGGTGGGGCGTCAGAATGATTTTCTCGTTTTCGAGGATCTCCTTGTTCATTTCCGGTTCACCTTCAAACACATCCAGTGCCGCCCCTGCAACGATCCCCTTTTCGAGGGCCCAGAGCAGGTGGTTTTCGGATACGATGCCGCCGCCCGCACAGTTGATGATGCGCACGCCCTTCTTCATCTTTTTAAACGCCTTGACGTCGATGCGGTTTTTTGTGCGATCGGTGAGGGGGGTGTGGATGGTGATGAAATCGGAATGCTTCAGCAGGTGATCCAGGTCCACCAGTTTCACGCCGACGCGGGCGGCCACGCTTTCGGAGACATAGGGGTCCTGGGCGATCACCCGCATGCCGATGCGCATGGCCAGCGTCGCCACATCCCGCCCGACATTCCCCAGTCCCAGGATGCCCAGGGTCTTGTTGTATACTTCCGTGCCCATGAACTTTTTCTTCTCCCATTTTCCCCCTTTCATGGAGGCGGTGGCCTGGGGGATGTTCCGGCAGAGAGCCATGAGCATCGATATGGTGTGTTCCGCAATGGCGATGGTGCGGGCCTTGGGGGTATTCATTACGAGAATACCCCGGGAGGTGATGGAGTCGAGGTCCATGTTTTCGGTATCGATACCGGCAACGGCGATGACCTTGAGGGAGTCGGCTTTCTCAATGATTGAGCTGTCGATAATTGTGGTGTCCGAAACGATTAGGATATCGACGCCCGAGGCGGCCTTGGCAAGGTCTTTCCCTTCGATGTTCGCCTTCACGGTAACATCAAATGTGCCGGTATCAGCGAGTTTTTGAAGCGCCGAATCGGCAAGCGGAAACGCAGCGAGAATTCGGATTCGTTTGGTCATCGATCTCTGGCCCCATATGGTGGTTCGTGATGTGGACAGATCATTGTAGTATGATTGTGAGGAATGTCAACCGGATTCTTATACAAAAAATTCCAGATGTAAGAGCGGGCCCCGGGGCCGGCTTTTCGCCTTTTCCGGAGTGGATGATGTCCATAGCGGTTGATTCCGCCGGGATATCGGCCGTAATTCTCACAGGCCGTTCTGTCTCTGTGCGGCGGCCAGGGTGTTTTTCATCAGCATGGCGATGGTCATGGGGCCGACGCCGCCGGGTACCGGCGTGATGAGTGACGCCCGTTTCCTGGCCGCATCGAAATCAACATCCCCCGCCAGGCTCCCGTCCTCCAGCCGATTGACGCCCACATCGATCACCACCGCCCCCTCCTTGATCCATTCCCCCTTGATCATCCGGGGGACCCCGGTGGCGGCGATGAGGATGTCCGCATCGGACACCCTCCGGTCGAGGTCGACCGTTCTGGAATGGCAGATGGTGATGGTGGCATGTTCCCGCATCAGCATCAGGGCGACGGGCTTCCCGACGATGTTGGACCGTCCCACGATGGTTGCGGCCTTTCCCTTTATCTCCACATTGTGCCGATGAAGCAGCTCCATCACTCCCAAGGGAGTGCAGGGTTCCAGGGGGGCGCGTTGGGTCAGGAGTCTGCCGAAATTGGCCGGCGTAATCCCGTCCACGTCCTTTTCCGGGTCGATTTCCATTGTGACTGTTTCTGCATCGATACCCTCGGGCAGCGGGAGCTGCACCAAAACGCCGTTGACGGTATCGTCGTTGTTGAGGGAATGGACCAGGTCGATCAATTCCTCTTGGGAGAAATCCGCAGGACGGGTGATGGTCTCCTCGTCGATGCCCACCTCAATCGACGCCTTGGACTTGAGGTTCACGTATACCTTCGAGGCCGGATCGTCACCCACCATGATGACCTTCAGGCGGGGGACGATCCCCGCTTTTTTCTTCATCTCGGCGACTTTTTTTGCCACTTCCTTCCTGACATCGGCCGCTATCGCTTTACCGTCTATGAGAGTATCCATGTTGTGCTCCTCGGAATAATTTCAGAGATCCGTGTGTGTGCAGTGCATTAGAAAAGCCCCAATACCCTGCCGGTGTCGGTATCCAGCTCGACATCCATGAAGGCCGGTCGAGACGGGAGACCGGGCATCGTACGCATGTCGCCGCAGAGGGGATAGAGAAAGCCGGCGCCCGCGCTCAAGCGGATATGCTTGACCGGCAGACGATAGTCGTCCGGCACTCCTTTCAGATTTGGATTATGGGAGATGGAGAGGTGCGTCTTCGCCATGCAGATCGGCAGCTCTCCATACCCGAGATCCGTATAGTATTCGATCAATTGCATGACCTCCGGATAGATGCCCACACGACCGGCGTTGTACATTTCATGGCCGATGACCCTGATTTTTTCGTCTATGGGCATTTCCAGAGGATAGAGAAATTTAAAATCCGACGGCTCCTCGCACGCCTTCACCACCGCCTCGGCAAGGACGGCGCCGCCGGCCTCTCCCTTGCTGAAGACGTCGCTGATGCAGGCGTCCACGGCGCCGGCGTCGAGGCTTGCGTTTCGGACGATGTCGATCTCGCGTTCGGTGTCGTCCGTGAACCGATTGATCGCCACTACCACGGGCACGCCGTACTTCATAATGTTTTTTATGTGAAATGTCAAGTTCGCCGCGCCCTTTTTGACCAGTTCTGTGTTCTCCGTTCGGTAGCAGTCCGGCAGCGGCTTTCCTGGAGAAACCGCCTCACCCCCGCCGTGCATCTTCAGCGCCCGGATGGTGGCGACCATCACCACGCAGTCCGGCCTCAGACCGGAGTAGCGACACTTGATGTTCATGAACTTTTCCATGCCGCAATCCGCGCCGAATCCGGCCTCGGTCACCACGAAGCCGTCGGGCACAAGCTTGAGGGCCATCTTATCGGCGATGATCGAGGAGTTTCCGTGGGCGATGTTGGCGAAAGGTCCCGCGTGAACGAAGACCGGTGATCCGTTGAGCGTCTGCATCAAGGTGGGGTGGAGGGTGTCCTTCATGATAACGGCCATGGCTCCCGCCACCCCCAGGTCCTCGGCGGTGAGGGGCGCCTTGTTCCGGGAGTGTGCGAAGATGATACGCCCCAGCCGCTCCCTGAGATCGCGATAATTGGTGGTCAGGGCGAGGATGGCCATCAGCTCCGACGCCACGGCGATGTCGTACTGGGCCTGCCGGGTCCGGCCGTCAAGCCCCCCTCCCAGGCCGATCACGGTATACCTGAGGGATGAATCATTGATGTCCACCACCCTGTTGAAGTCGATTGAGTTGTCTTCAATATCCAGAAAGGCGAAACGCCGCTTTTCATCCTCGGAAAGTTTCCCCGGCTTTTTCTGTGCGTCGATCCCCAATTTTTCAAGTCTTCTTTTCTGGGACGGAGTAAAGGCATCGTTTCTGATAAGCAGGTCGAACATCTCTCCATCGGTATGGCGGCTTTCGTGGAGCCTGCGGGCGTCTATGGCCGCGGCCATGAGGTTGTGCGCGGCGCTGATGGCGTGGATGTCTCCCGTCAGGTGCAGGTTGAATTCCTCCATCGGGATCACCTGGGCATAACCGCCGCCGGCGGCACCCCCCTTGATGCCGAAGGTGGGACCCATGGACGGCTGACGGATGCAGGCGAATACCGGCTTGTTGATGTACTTCAGGCTCTGGCTGAGGCCCACTGTGGTGATGGTCTTTCCCTCCCCCAGGGGAGTGGGGGTGATTGCCGTGACCAGGACATACTTGCCGTTGGGCCGGGAATCAAGGGTGTCACACAGCGATATGTTAATCTTTGCCTTGTAATTGCCGTAGGGTATGATATATTTTTCGTCAATTCCTGCGTTTCGGGCGATTTCCGTCACCGGTTGTATGCGAGCGGATTGGGATATGTCGATATCACTGGGGACATCCTTTTTCACATCAACGTGCATAGAACACCTCCGTTGTTTTTTATACGCGCCTGGAACTGTACGGTTTGAATCTGACGTAAATCGATATAATATACCAAGAGTTGAAAAAATTCAAGCACGGCTGGAAAAAGACAGCGGCAGTTTCGCACCGGGAACGGGCGGCTGCCGAGCTCCTGCTCCGTGCGTCACATGTAATACTTGCAATGATACATTCGTGTCACCTGTATGTGTATTGACGAAAGGCGTAATCGATGACATCCAATCTGTATACATTTAGAAACGCCCTGACGGATCCTGATATATTCGCCGTCAACTGGGAGCTGATCCCGGGGCGGGGGGCCGTGGAGGTTCAGCAGGAGGCCGTGATGGAAGCGGCGGAGCGGGCCGGGAAAAGCCGCCTCATCCACGGTGTGGGCATTACCGACAATCCGGGGGGGAATCCGGCACTCTCGGCGGAGTTCGCCGCCCGGGAAATATTTGCCCGCGGGGTTGAGCCCTTGGTTCACTTCGCCTGTCGGGACAAAAACCGAAACGAGCTGGAGAGCATGCTGTACGGCCTGGCGCGGGTCGGCGTGCAGAGCGTCCTGGTGCTGAGCGGCGACTATCCCTCGCCCGAGGGATTCGGCGGCACCGCCCGTCCGGTATTCGACCTGGATCCGGTGCAGGTGATGGATTTCATGAGCCGCCTCAATGAGGGGCTGGAATACGAATATCTCGGAAAGCCCCAGAAGCTCGTTCCCACCGATTTTTTCCCCGGCGTGGCCGTCTCTCCGTTCAAGGTGCTGGAGGCGGAGTTGATGGGTCAGTACGGAAAGCTCTCAAAAAAGGTCCGGGCCGGCGCCCGATTCGTCGTCTCCCAGGTCGGGTATGACGCCCGAAAGCTCCATGAGCTGCTTTCATACATACAGCTGTTCGACCTGAATATTCCGGTGGTGGCGAATATCTATATCCTGACCTATCCCGCAGCCCGGGTCATGCACCGGGGGGGTATTCCAGGCTGCGTGGTGACGGAGAGGCTCCTTGAACAATTGACGCAGGAGCGGGAAGCACCGGACAAGGGAAAACAGAAGCGCATCGAGCGGGCGGCGAAACAGTACGCCCTGGCCCGGGGTATGGGATGCGCCGGAGCGCACATCGGGGGACACAACATCCCCGTTGAAATGGTCGAGGAGATCGTGGTGCGCGGGGAAGAGCTTTCCGGGGACTGGGAGCGATATCTCGATGAATTCGACTATCCCCAGAAGGGCGGTTTTTACTACTTCACGAAGGATGAGGCCACCGGGCTGAACGGGGCCTCGGAGTCAGTACGAGGCGACCGGGAACGGTTTTCCCCTTCGTATGCCTTCTCCCGCCTGGTGCACACCCTGTTCTATGAGCCGAGGAGCCCGTTTTTCCGACCCGCCCGGGCCTTTTTCAAGCTGGTCGAATCATCGCACTTTCTTACAAAAACCTTCGGGCTGTGTGAGCGATTGATGAAGGTAACGCTCTTTGACTGCATGGACTGCGGGGACTGCGCCCTCCTCGACGTGGCGTATCTCTGTCCCATGTCCCAGTGTCCCAAGTCTCAGCGAAACGGTCCCTGCGGCGGCAGCAGAAACGGCTGGTGCGAGGTCTACCCGGACGAAAAGCAATGCGTCTGGGTGCGGGCGTATCGCCGTATGATGCGAACCGGTACCGAGGAGGCTATCGCGGAGAACATGGTTCCCCCTGTCGACTGGGCCCTGTGGAAGACGTCTTCCTGGAGCAACTATTTTCTCGGTCGGGATCATCTGGGAAAGGCGCTCGAAACATCACAGTCCGAGCGGAATGAGGCGCCGTCAGAAGCGCCCGGACCGTAGTATCGTATCTCTTACGTGACACCCTATGGAGAGGTCGGCATGAATCGATATGAGTATCTGGCTATTGAGGAATCGGGACGCCTGGCGACGGTCCGCATCAACCGTCCCGACAAGAAAAACACCATGAGCGTGAAGCTCCTCAAGGAGCTTCACGATCTCGCGGTGGAGTTTCGCATGCGTCATGACATCTCGGTCATCATCCTGACCGGCACAGATAACTTCTTCAGTGCGGGCATGGACCTGGGGGATTCGGAGCTGTTTGAGGTAATGGGCGCGGGGCTCTCCGAGAAACGGGTGAAAATTGAATTCGGCCCCCGGATGTGCCGGGCATGGGAGGAGCTTGACCAGATCACCATTGCGGCCATTGAGGGATTCTGCGTGGGGGGCGGGGTGGCGCTGACGGCGTCCCTCGATTTTCGGGTCATGGCCGAATCGTCCTTCATCCGTGTGCCGGAGCTGACCCTGGCCATGAATATGAGCTGGGCGTCCATCCCCCGGCTGGTGCACCTGGTGGGGCCCGCCCGAACCAAGGAGATCATCATCTTTGCGGAGCGAGTTCCGGCACGGGACGCCTACGATTGGGGATTCGCCCAGCGAATGAGTCCCGACGGAGACGCCCTGAAAGAAGCGATGGTTCTGGCGGAAAAGGTCCTGGAAAAACCGCCGGTTCCGGTGGCGATGACCAAACAGACCGTCAATGCGGTTGCCACGGCCCTGGACAGGACCGCCACGTATATGGATGTCGACCAGTACATCCTGACCGTGGGCGCCGAGGATTTCCAGGAGGGTGTCAGCGCGTTCATGGAGAAGCGAAAGCCGAAATTTACCGGCAGGTAGCCTTCCGTGTTCGGGATTCGGGCCGCCGAAAAGACCGGCAGCGTGCGGGGTTCTCTTGACACCGACAGGTATTTGTATTATTGTGAGCGGTAGCAGACTGTTCCATCAGTAACCATATAACCGAGTCAGACATGGTCAATAGCGCAATTTTACTTCACGCCAATCTCCTCTACGCGGAGATACCCTTTTCCAAAATCCCGGATGTGGTGAATCAAAGCTATCTTCCGGTGCTGAAGATGCTAAAATCGAATCCGAACTTCAAGGTCATCCTGAACTGGACCGGCTTTACCCTTGACGTCCTCAACGGAGAATACCCCGAGTATGGTACATATCCGCAGGTTATTGACCTGATAAAATTCCTCGTTGATCGGGGACAGGTGGAGCTGACCGGAACCAGCTGGGCCCATGCGGTGCTTCCCATCTGCACCGTGGCCGATATCAAGCGGGATCTTCTTCTGTATCTCGATACCGTACAGCGTGTCATCGGGGTGCGGCCCACCGGGTTCTTTCCGCCCGAGCTGGGGATCGATCCACTGCTACCCCCGATTTTGACGGAGCTGGGGTATGACTGGTGCTTCGTTGATCATGACGCCATACGCTACACAACTCTTGACGCCCTCAATACGGCGAATGACTTCAAGCGGCCGCCGGAATCCTTCTTGAAAAAGACCGCCCGGGTGGCGGATAAAAATCCGATTTCCCAGCTTCTGTTTTTACGGAAAATGAAGGGGCTCATGCGCTCGATCACGGACATGCGTCCCTTCGTATGGGAGGGGGCGGGAGGGGCTTCCATGACGGCCCTCAGGAGCTTCCAGGTCTGGAACGGCTATACCCTCTCGTGCCTGGGTCGAATGGCCATCATGAATGAAAAGAAGCTCTACAACATGCTTGACCGGGTGACGCCGAACCTTCAGGGATATTTTCTTCCCTTTTCCACCGATTTCGAGTTCTACGGCTTCGGCGGTAATGTCAACGCGAACCCCACGCCGGTGTCCCGCCTTGAGGAATTGCTGCGGTATATCGAAGAAAGCCCGCATCTCGAATTCACTCTGCCGTCCACGCATGTAAAAAGCCTCGACGACGAACAGCTCGATCGTCATTATCTCCGCGCCGCAAGCTGGAGCACCGACGGTGATTTCGGTCTGTGGGACGCCGACCCGGACAATGTGCGCCTCAATAATTTCGTCGCCGAGGTGCGTGAACTGTATCTCCGGATGGGGCACAAGCTGACCAAAGACGGCCGCCAGGCGGTGGAGAAGGCGCTGCTTTTGGCCATGAACAGCGACGGAAGGGGCTGGACCCCCATACCGGAACACAGACTTTTCTGTTTCAACGAGGCTCTGAGCGCCTACAAGCTTCTGGAGAGAATGTAACATGCGGCTGGGGGTCTCCATTGACGTTGAAGACTGGTATATGGGACTTGACCTGCCGGGAACGTCATGGGACAACCGAGAAAAAAGGCTCCGTATGGGCCTGGACCAGATACTCTCCATCCTGGAGGAGCGTCGGGTCAGGGGCACGTTTTTCATCCTCGGGGCGGTGGCCGAGATGCATCCCGAGGCGGTTCGGGCCATCGCCGACGCCGGCCATGAAATCGCGTCCCACGGCTACTCCCACACGATGGTCTATCGCCTCTCCCCGGACGACTTCAGAAGTGAGGTCGTCCGCACCGATCGACTGCTGGCGAATATCACCGGAACCAAACCGGTCGGTTTTCGCGCACCTTATTTCTCCATTACCGACAAATCGATCTGGGCGCTGGATATCCTGGCGGAGAACGGCTACCGGTACGATGCCAGCATCTATCCCGGATACAACTACCGCTACGGCATCCCCGGCTCCCCGGATACCATCCATCGCCTTCCGGAGAGTGGCCTGGTGGAGATTCCGGTCTCGGTGATGGAGATCATGGGGCGCCGGATCGGCATCGGCGGGGCGTATTTCCGCCTCCTGCCGTTCTGGATGACGCTTCGGGGAATACGACGGCGAGACGCCGCCGATAAGGGGAGCATCCTGTATCTCCACCCCTGGGAGTTCGACCCAAGGCACCCGAGGGTCAAGCTTCCGACGCTGCCCCGCATCACACACTATACGCATCTTTCCCGAACGGCGCCCAGATTTCAAAAACTCCTTTCTCTCTGCGACGCGGCCTCCCTTGGGGAGTTGGTCGACGCGTTTGAAAAGGGCGAGTCTTCATGACCGCTGACGATATTGTCATCGAAGTCCTCACAGATGGGGACATCAAAAAGGCCACAGCACTTTTGAAGGATGTCTTCGGGGAGACCGACGCCCAGAAGCGCTCGCTCCTGAATGAGACGTTTTATCGATGGCAATATGAAGAGACAAAAAGCCCCGTGGTCATCGCTCACATGAACGGCGAGATCGTGGGGCATTACCCATTGACGACCTACCGACTGGTATCGGACGGAGCGCCGCTGAAGGCGGCGGTGATCCAGGATCTGGTAACCCGGTCGGATATGCGGGGGAGGGGGGTCTTCCGGCGGATGGGAGATTGGGCGGTAAAGCTGGCTGGTGAGCTGGGATACGACCTGATCTACGCCTTTCCGAATCACCGGTCATTCCCCGGTTTCATCACCCATCACGGCTATAGGCATCATGGGGACATCCGCCTCAGGGTATCGCCCCTGTCCCCCTCCCGGGTGCTGGCGGCCAAACTCCCGCTGACATTTCTCACACGCATCCTGCGGCCCCTTGATCGCCTGTGCCTCTCGTTTTTCAAGAAGAAGGGCGGTAACCTCTCCATCACGGAGCATTCCGAGCTGACGGACGACACAAAGGCATCCCTTGACCGACTGTGGGAGCGTGCCGGAAAACATATCGGCACAGGCCTGGTGCGGGACGGGGCGTATCTGGACTGGCGGTTTTTCCGCCGCCCCGGGGGCGACTACACACTGATCATCGCCCGATCCACAGACGGCGAGACGCAGGCATACGCGGTGGTGGGCCGGGGGGCATTTTTCGGCCTTTCCTGCGGCGTACTGATGGACATGGCGTGTGCCCCCACCGACGCCGGGAGGCGGGCCCTGGGTGCCGTGATTTCCCGCTCCCGGAGCATTTCGGAAAGGCACGGGGCGGCGCTCATGCTGACCCTGACGAACCGGTTCGGGACGATGCTCTTTCGCTGCGGCTTCTTTCCGGTGCCGCACGCAATGAATCCGAGGCGCCTCAGGCTTGTCGTTCGATCTCTCTCGGACGGTGCGAAGCGCGCCGGCGGCGACCGTGCGAGATGGTATATTACCCCTGCGGATTGGGACGTATTATAGACAACAGTCAGGTGACTGAAAATATAGAAGATCAATTTCACCTTTGATGTCACATCACACAAAAAGGAGTTAATCATGTCCGACATTCTCATTGAGCAAGACGGCAACATCGGAATCGTGACCCTCAACAGACCTGACCACATGAACGCCCTGACCGCCGGGATGATCAAGGATCTGACCGGCTATTTTTCCGAGGCCGAACAGGATGATTCCATACGGTCCATCATCCTCACCGGCACAGGACGGGCCTTCTCCACGGGCGCCGACCTGGCCGGGGGCGCCGGACGGGAAGATGTGCAGACACCCATGGGAATGAAGCTCTCCACCCACCTCTATTTTCGGGTGTTCTATTACATGAACACCATCGAAAAGCCGATCGTCACCGCCATAAACGGCACCGCCGCGGGAGCAGCGGTGAACCTCGCGTTAGGGGGAGACATCATCGTTGCGGCACAAGGCGTCAAGTTTATTGAGGTCTTCGCCCGGCGGGGCATGTTCCCGGACGCGGGAGGGTGCTACATCCTTCCCCGTCTGGTCGGTCTTCCAAAGGCGAAGGAGCTGATGTTTTTCGGCGATAACCTGCTGGCGGAAGACGCCCTGGCGATAGGCCTGGTCAATAAAGTGGTTCCGAGTGAGAAGCTCATGGAGGCGGCGATGGAGTACGCCGAGCGGCTTGCCAAAGGACCCACCCGTGCCCTGGGCATGATGAAAAAGATGCTCAACAGATCCTTCGAAATGAACATCCAGGAAGCCATGGATTACGAAGCGGCCTTCCAGGGAATCCTGGCCTCCACCGAAGACGTCAGAGAGGGGGTCATGTCGTTTTTTGAAAAGCGGCCTCCGGAATTCAAGGGAAAGTAAGATGTTTGATACGCCGAAGGAGTGACTCTTTTAACGAGTGGACGATATATACAAAAGGGAGGAAAGGAGCATGTCATGAAAATCACCGACATTGAATTCTATCTCTGTCATCATCCACTGCCGGATACGTTCTATCCCTCGTGGATTCCCGGTTTTCCGCAGAACAACAATTCGTGTCTGATCTGTGTGGTGAAGACCGACGAGGGCATCGAAGGATATTCCGCCATGGTGGGATTCCTGTCGGAATCCAAGGGACTTCCGGAGATGATGCGGCCGTTCATGGTGGGGAGGGATCCCTTCCGGGTGGAAAACATCATCCAGGTGATCAGGAGCGCCCATTACCTGGGCTACAAGGCGTTTTTCATCGAGGTGGCGATCTGGGACATCATCGGCAAGGCCGCGGGGCTTCCCATCTACAAGCTCCTGGGCGGCGGCGAGGGAAAGATCAAGACCTATGCATCGTCCGGTGAAATTCAGGAGCCGAAAAAGCGCCTTGATTACATCAAGAAGATACGGGACATGGGCTTCAAGGCGGTGAAGCTCAGAATCCGCTCCATGGACTTCAAGAAGGATATCGCCGTCGTCGAGGCGGTCAGGAAGGAAGTGGGGGACGATTTCGACATCATGGTCGACGCCAACCAGGGCTGGCCCATACACCTGGGCCTGGTGGAATGGCCCCGGTGGGACCTGAAGCGGGCCATGCGCACCGTCCACGCCCTGGAGGAGTACGACGTGCGCTGGATCGAGGAGCCGCTCTTCAAGCACGACTTCGAGGGGATGGCGGCGCTCAGGGCGTCCACCAGCATCCAGATCGCCGGGGGTGAATTCAACACCGATCTCTACGAGTTTCGGGATATCCTGGCGTACGGCTCTCTCGATATCCTCCAGCCCGATGTGACGCTCGCCGGCGGAATCCTTGCCGGCAAGAAGATCGCCGGGATGGCCGAGGCGCATAACCTCCAGTTCTCCCCGCATACCTGGACCAACGGTATCGGGCTTGCAGCGAATCTCCAGCTGATGGGGGCGGTGCATATCTGTCCCTACTGCGAATTCCCATACGAGCCGCCGGGATGGGTTCCCGAGGCGAGGGATTTCATGCTCACCGAGCCTTTCGGTATCGATGATGAAGGATACATCCATCTTCCGGAGGGGCCGGGACTGGGGATCGAGCTTGATATGGATCGCATCCTCGCCCACGGTGAAAAAATCTAAGTCGTGTAATGTACGGGATGCCCCGGTTTCGGGGCATCCCGGTTGAACGGAACGAAGCTGTACCGGGACGGGGATGTACGGTATAGTGGGAGAAGATTTTTTAACGGGTCGCCTTTTTAAACATACATGGAAGGCTATGGAGGAGGGAGTATGATCATTGGTGTTCCCACAGAAGGCATGGAAGATGAATTTCGTGTGGCCATCGGCCCGTCCGGCGTACAGGCCCTGACCGGCCACGGACACAAGGTGATCATTGAGGCGGGGGCCGGCCTGGTCAGCGGCGTTGGTGATGATGATTATCAAGATGCGGGTGCGGATATAGCGAAAACCGGAAAGGACGTATGGGAGTCCGCCGAGTTCATCCTGAAGGTTCGGGAGCCCGAGGGGCCGGAGCTGGATATGGTGTCCGACCACACGATATTTTCATACCTGCACCTGGCGGCGAACGAAAAGCTGACCAGAAAGCTTTTGGATAACAACGTCACCGCTATCGCCTATGAGACCGTCCAGACGGACGAGGGACTCCTTCCCCTTCTCTCCCCCATGAGCGAGGTGTGCGGACGGCTTGCCATCAAGGTGGGGGCCTACGGCCTGGAGAAGATCTCGGGCGGCATGGGCGTCTTGATTTCCGGCGTGTCCGGGGTGCCCCCGGTGAAGGTCGTGATCATCGGCGGGGGCGTGGCCGGATTCAACGCCGCAACCGTGGCCACCGGCATCGGCGCCACTGTGGTGATCCTGGGCGTCTCGCCCAAAAAGCTCCGATACGCGGCAGACATGCTCAGGGGAAGGGCGGTCACCGTGATGAGCAACCGGGCGAATATCGAGGAACAGGTGCTCACCGCGGACCTGGTCATCGGCGCGGCGCTCATCCCTGGGGCGAAGACCCCGATGCTCATCAGCAGGAACCTTGTCTCCCGGATGAAGCCGGGGAGCGTCATTGTGGATCTCTCCATTGATCAGGGAGGCGTGGCGGAGACATCTCGCCCCACGACCAATAAAAACCCCTTCTTCGTGGAGGAGGGGGTGGTGCATTACGGGGTTCCAAACATGCCCGGTGCGGTGCCGCGGACCTCGTCCTTCGCCCTGACCAGCGCCACGATTACCTACGTGTTGGAGCTGGCGGAAAAGGGGTTTGACGGCGCCGTTGAAACCAATCCCGACCTCCGCCGGGGTGTGAATATCCACAAGGGAACGGTCACCCATGGGGGCGTGGCCGAGGCGTTTGGTCTCCCCCTGGGATCGCTGTAGCCGGTCGACAGTGTCGACGGCCGATATAGCGGTGGGCCTCGGCGCATGGGGCGGGAAGAACCGTAACGGAAGACGCCGATCTGTTGCATTGTGGGAGGAATAACACCCACTCTCACTATACACCAATATTTTTTTTATCCAGCAGCCCTTCTGAAATCCGATAGTCTCATCACACCGCCGTCTCGTCTGCCGGGCCGGCATGGGCCGGCGGCCGATAGAGCGGCGGCCTGAGACGACTGGGGCGTAAGGAGACATGAGCGTGAAGGAGACAGGCGGGGCGGTGAGGGTATGAAGGTCGTCGTCCTCTCGCCCCATTGGTTTAGAGCCACCACTATCTCGTCTCTCGTATCCTCGAATGTTTTCACTTCCCTTGTTTGTTCGTATAAGGGACCGGTGATTACACCGCAACATTGCAACACAGAGTACAGTCTGTTTCAACTCCCCTCTAAAGGAATACCCATAACTTATTGATATTATTATATAATAGTATATATTATAATATATATAAAGTATTATTATAGGTCAATTTCGGCCGTGTATGCCTGCAACAAATCCAGCAACAATTGTTGCAATGTTGCGGTAGAATCCCCCCCTGTTCTTCCAGAATCCCGGGGATGCCTCGGCGTCGTGGCTCCGGGTACACTGAAACGGGAGAGCCGAGTGTCCATATCTCATCCGTGAGTGAAGGGATGCTTCATACACTGTTTTTCCACTGTTCATCGTTCGCTCCTTTGAAAGATGCCGGACCGTGCCATACGAAGATCGTCACGCCTCACCTTGGAGTATCGGCCGGGGGGCCGGATGTATCAACGGACGCGTGATCTTCACCTCGTTTTGTTGTCGGATTTGAAAGGGGATGGGACGGGGGGGATTGCCTCCATACAAGGATGCTGCTACAATATCCCTGGACCTTCAATCACACGTGCCATTCGCCCTTTCACAGATACCATGTGACGAGTCACTTCACAATGAGGGGAACGGAGAGATATTACAGAGTGCTGGGGCTGGAGCCGGGGGCCGGACTAAAAGCCGTGCGGGACGCCTATCGGCGTCTCGTCCGTTTGTATCACCCGGATACGGCCGGCACAGATACCGCGTCGCTCAGGGCGTTTCACCGCGTCACCGAGGCATACCGCGCCATTATCGACGCGTCAGAGGGCGTGTCGAACGGCGCCGCATCACTCCGCCCCCCTTCCCGGGACGAGATAGCGGGCGTGCGCCGCATGACCCTCTCCACGTGCGTGCTCAATCGCCTGGCGCTGTCACATATAGATGAGGGCCGCTATACCGACGCGGCCCGTATTCTCGATAAACTTACCCGTATACGTCACACCACGCCCCGACGCGGGCGTCGCCGTCCCCCGGCGCGAGCGGATTTTCGCATCAATCCGACCGTAACCCGAAACGCCGCCGTTCCCCTGCCGGAAACCTACGTCAACCGCGCGTATCTTTCGTTTCTCTTCGATCGGGCCGATCAGGCCATAGAGCACCTGCTCAGCGCCCGGACGCTTGATGAAGATGACCTGTCGATCGCCCACAACCTGTCGCTGATGTACCGGAAACGGGGGCGATTTCTCGATGCGGCCCGGATCACGGATGAGATGGCCTGGGGATGGGAGGAGCGCCTGTCGTTTTTACGTGAGCTTGAGGGATTGGTGTCGTTTCTCGACCGGAAAAAGGACGTGGTCGGTCATCTGAAACGGGTGGTGGCGGGAAGACACCGAAGGGTGGCGGACGGCAGGGAGGATGCGTATATCATCGGGCTGTTGACCGACAACAGCCCCGTCATGGACCGGGAGCCGTTATAGCGGCACAGTGAAACGAGAGTGGTGTAAACAAAACCGGGGAGGGGTGATATCCCGACAACGATAGATCAGGCCTGAATGCCGACAGGTAATCTACCGTCGGCACTGCCGGCCCGCCCCGCATGAGGATGCGACGGCGGGTACGATCTTTTTTGACGGGACGTGACACCCCATTCCTGGTTTCGAGGGCCGTTCCGTGCACAGGGCCGGAACGGCGGGGTGGGTATGGACGCGGACGGCTATTTATTCAGCTCTGTGGTAATGGCCGATTCTATCTCGGCGATGCGCCCCGGATCTGAGAACATCGTCTCGAAGTAGTTGGTCGGCTGGGTCGCCCGCCATTCGTTCAGGTACTCCAGGGCGAGCTGGAAGTAATAATCCGAATCCTCGAAGAAGGGTGCATAGCTGAGGTAGTAGTAGGTGTACAGAAACGGGACCATCAGCGAATCCTTGTCCAGGGCGGAAAGGTAGCCGATATCCTCCATGGCGGCGTCCAGGTCATAGACCATGATATGTGAATAGGCCCGGATCGCGTAGAAATAGACGAACAGGTCCTTGTAGGTCGGTATTTGTGCGATTCCCTCGGTCGACCGCTCGATGACTTCCGCGTAATCACCCCGGGACAGCGCGTCCGTGGCGTCGTAGAAGGCGCTCATCACCAGCCCGCTTTCCTCGGCCCTGATCTCCGCCAGATAATCGCTCGAGAGGTAATATGATTTCGGCTTCGACTCCGACGTGGCGCAGGAGGCGAGAGCGAAGAGCGCGACGACGGAGAGGAAAAGTACGATGTGTTTTCGTGTCATGGTGTGATCCTCGAATACGGTATGTCTCTGTTACTCATGAAGCGAACTTTCATTATGGATGATATCGGCCGGTTTTTCAATAAAAAGTTACTGAAAAAAGCGGCATAAAATAAGTAATAATATCAATCTATTATGAATGGAGTGTAAAACAAAGCCACGGACTGAAACGGAATAGGCAAAACAGGCCGGTTCCTGCCGGCCTGTTCATTTTACAAATAAATTGACACGTTCAGGGGGGTGTGCTAATAGAAGGAACTGTTTATTCAAATAACGGAGTGGTGATATGAGACGACTGGTAATCAGTATGGTGTTGGTTGTCTTGATGTGCGCGGCGGCGGTGGCCGGGGCGCAGAGTGCGGATGAGTGGTTTGACAAAGGATACGAATATGGAGAAGCGGGCAACTATGAAAAAGCGATAGAGTGCTATACGAAAGCCATCGAGCTGGACCCGATGTATGCTATGGCCTATAACAACCGGGGGGTCTGTTATAAAAAAATCGGTCAGCAAAACGAGGCCATTGTCAACTACACGAAGGCTATCGAGGTGGACCCGGGGCTTGCTCTCGCCTACAACAACCGGGGATGGGAATACTATCTATCAGGCGACTACACCCGTGCCCTGGAGGACGTCACCCGATCTCTGAACCTGGAGCCCGATAATGCTAATACACTCGATACCCGTGCAAACATCTACCGTGAGCTGGGGCGGTATAGCGAGGCGATGGCGGATATTGAGCGATGCTTTGCGTTGTTGCCAGGAGATCCATGGTGGAACTACACCCGAGGTGTGATCTACCTTGATATGGGGGAAATTGAAAAAGCCCGAGCCGATCTCACGAGGGCATGCAATGAAGGAGTGGAGGAGGGGTGCGACGCCCTGGGAGGACTGGGGAATTAAGATACTAAAAAGAAATAGAAGAGGGGCCGGCGCTCGCCGGCCTTTTTAGCGCGTATAGAAATTGACTGGTTCATGGGGACATGGTTAGCGAATAAGGGAAGGGATTGTTAATTCAAATAACGAGGTAAGATATGAGACGACTGGTAATCGGTGTGGTGTTGGTCGTCTTGGTATGTGTGGCGGCGATGGCCGGAGCGCAGAGTGCACAGGAGTGGTTTAATAAAGGATATGAAAATTGGAGAGCGGGTAACTACGAAGCGGCGCTCGAGTTCTATACCAAGGCAATTGAGCTGGACCCGGGATTTGCTAATGCGTATGCCAATCGGGGCGGGGCTTATGTTATGTTGGGTCGCTACAACGAGGCCGTTGCGGACTTGAATAAGGCCATCGAGCTGGACTCGGGGATAAAGGAAGCCTACCACAACAGGGGGGTGGCATATAGAAATCTCGGCCGCTACGACGAGGCCATCGCAGACTACAATAAGGCCATCGAGCTGGATCCGGGGTATGTTCTGGCCTACAACAACCGGGTGTGGGCCTACTACCTGATGGGCGAGTACACGAAGGCCCTGGAAGAAGTTACCATCTTACTGATCCGGGTGCCTGATGATCCTTATAACCTCGACACCCGTGCGAATATCTACCGTGAGCTGGGGCGGTATAACGAGGCGATAGCGGATATTGATCAGGCGATTGTGCTGAAACCGGATTTCTATTGGGCCTATTACAGTCGTGGCCTGATCTACCGAGACATGGGGGATACGGCGAAGGCGAAGGCTGATCTTACGAAGGCGTGCAACATGGGCGAGTACGACGCCTGCGACGCTCTCAAGGAACTGGGGAATTAGGATACCAGCAAAAGAGATAGGAAAGAGGTCGGCATCCTGCCGGCCTCTTTTTCGTCTATGATCGAGTGATAGAGTCGGGTATCGAGTCTCGGACTGAACTATAATCGAGGTATTTTGAGGTGCTAAAAAATTGAAAGGTGTGCAAGTGTGTCACAGTATGTAACGTTTATTTTAACGTGTTTGGTCCAGTTTAAAAGATACCAAAAGTTTCAATTATATAAGTTGCCATACCGGTTTTCAATAAAAAAGGCAGGCAGTGCCTGCGACCTATATAGCGGTGGACTGAAACTGTCGGGGTTCAGAAGGGATACAGGGGAGAATGAAGGTATTGGGGCGTATAGCGAGTGATTGTTATCCACACAACATTGCATCAGGCTCACGGCCTCCATTACGTTTCTTCCCGCCCCATGTACTTAAAAGCCACCACTATCCAGGCCGCAGGCCCTGCCTGGACGATAGGGTCGGCTCCCTAGATAGTGGTGATTCGGAGCACATGGGGCGGGCAGGCGGTGCCGGTTTCCCAGAGGATGGTGGCCCTGAACTTGTGGGGTGGGGCGATGGCCTTCATGTTCTTACCGCCCCGGCGGTTACCTTCGTCCCCTCTGTCTTTCTGTGTCCTTGTTTTTTCACTCCACCACTATATTGGCAGCAGGCACTGCCTGCTTTTTCATTTTGTATGTCTCCAGCGCGGCGGGGAACGGCTCCAGCGCCCGTTCCAGGATACCCAGGCTGTAGGCGATGGCCAGTCCGTAATTCGTGATCGGCACGCCGACCCGCCTGCAGTGGAGGATGCGGGAGAGCATCTCCCGACGGTTCAGCATGCAGGCCCCGCAGTTTATTACGAGCTTGTATGAAGACAGGTCTTCCGGAAAATCGTGGCCCTGTACGAAGTTGAATTCGAGCTTGCCGCCGACGTACTGCATGAGCCACCGGGGGATCTTGACCCGCCCGATGTCGTCCGCGATCGGGTGGTGGGAGCATGCCTCGGCGATCAGCACCCGGTCTCCCGTCTTCAGGTCTTCTATTGCCATCACGCCCTCCGTCTGCGCCGCCAGATCGCCCTTGAACCGGGAAAAGAGGATCGAAAAGCTCGTCAACGGGATATCGGGGGGTGTATCGGCGACGACCTTGAGGAAGGCCTGGGAATCGGTCACCACAAGCCGGGGGGGCCGCTTCAGGTTCTCCAACGCCGCGCGCAGCTCCCGCTCCTTGACCACCAGCGCCATGGCGTCGGAATCGAGCAGGTCGCGGATCGACTGCACCTGCGGAAGGATCAGCCGACCCTTCGGGGCCTCCTTGTCTATGGGCACGACGAGGACGGCCGTCTCCCCGCTCCCCACAAGATCGCCCAGGATGGCCGGATTGTCGACAAAGTCGGCCGGGGCGGTGTCCAAAAGCGCCTGTCTGAAATCGAATATCCCGATACCCTCGGAGGCGGCGGTCTTGACGAACGGTATCTCCCTTTTTGTGAGGGAGTCGAGCGCCTCCGCCGCGGGCTTGTTGATATCGATCTTGTTGAAGACGACGACGACCGGTATCTTCCGCTCGACGATCTCTTTCAATATATTCTCCTCAAACTCCCCCCACGAGCCGTCGGTAACGATGACGCTCAGATCGGCGCGGTCGAAGACCCGGTGCGTGGTGGCGATCCTGAGCTCGCCGAGTGCGCCCACATCGTCGATCCCCGCGGTGTCTATGAAGAGCACCGGGCCCAGGGGCAGAAGCTCCATGGGCTTTTCCACGGGGTCGGTGGTCGTGCCGGCGAATTCGGAGACGATAGACACATTCTGGCGTGTAATGGCGTTGAGGAGGCTCGACTTCCCCACGTTTCGTCGTCCGAACAGTCCGATGTGTAAACGAAATCCCTTCGGTGTAGTAAGTGTCATGATTTTCCCTTTTTCGGCCCGTGTCCCAGTCTCATAACCGCCTCGGGCGATACGATCATGTCGAATTCCTCATCGCTGATCACCCCCATGGAGATCGCCGCCTGTCGGACGGTACATCCCCGAGAGAGGGCCTCCTTTGCTATCTTGACCGCCGTATCATAGCCGACGACGGCGACGAGGGCGGTCGCCGCGGCCGTGGATCCTTCCGCGTTCTCGCGGCACACGGCCTCGTTCGCCTCTATTCCCTCCACACAGCGTCTTCGGAATATGTCGCACGAATTGGACAACAGCTCGATGGAGCGCAAGAGGGCATCGGCGATCACGGGGAGGAACGGATTGAGCTCCAGGTTGCCGGCGCCCGCCGCCATGGAGACCTGAAGGTCGCACCCCATCACCTGAATGGCGGCCTGTGTCACCGCTTCAGGGATCACCGGGTTGATCTTATCGGGCATGATGGACGATCCGGCTTGCACCGGCGGGAGGGATATCTCGCCGATACCGCCGACCGGACCTGAGGACAACAGGCGCAGGTCGGTGGATATCTTGATGAGGGTGGCGGCGCACGCCTTGAGTATCCCGGAGACCTCCACGAAGACGTCGGCGTTCTGTGTGTTTTCGACCAGGTTTTCCGCCCGCGCAAGCCCGATGCCGGTCTCTTCCCTGAGGACATCCACCACGCGGAAGATATATTCCCGCGGCGCCGCGAGGCCCGTGCCTATGGCGGTGCCCCCGAGGTTTACAACCCGAAGCCTCTCTTCGCACTTATAAACGCGCCAGCGGTCTCTCCCGATCGCCTCGGCGTACGCGCCCATTTCCCGGCCCAGTGTGATCAGGACGGCGTCCTGGAGCTGTGTCCTGCCTATCTTGACGATGTGGGCGAAATCCTTTTCTTTTTGCTGGAAGGCCTCCTGCAGGGCGATCAGCCGTTCTTCAAACCCGCGCAGCAGGGTTATCGCCGCCAGCTTGAGCGCCGTCGGGTAGGTGTCGTTCGTCGATTGATGCAGATTGATGTCATCCAGGGGAGACACGGAGGAATAATCACCCGGTTTTTTGCCGAGGAGGAGAATCGCCCGGTTGGCCAGCACCTCGTTGACGTTCATGTTCGTGCTGGTTCCGGCGCCGCCCTGGAGGGCGTCCACGACGATGTGCTCGTCCAGCATGCCCTCGGCCATCTCGCGGCACGCGTGCTCGACGGCGTCGGCCTTTGCCGGCTCCCCCTCCCACGCGCCCAGCATTCGATTGGTTCGTGCCGCGGCGAGTTTGACCCGGCCGAAGGCGTGAATCAGGGCGGGGTGGACCCGCCGGCCGGATAGAGGGAAGTTCTCGATCGCGCGAAGGGTGTGGATGCCGAAAAGGGAGTTCACCGGGACGGCGCGTTCTCCCAGCGCATCCCGTTCATATCGATACTCACCGCCTGAAGGTGAAAACGTATTGCTGTTGTCGGCAGGAGACATCCCGTATATCCTTTTTATCTCTGTGGAGATGGTTCTCGGTTCGGCCGAACATCCCGTGGGATGTTCGACGATAATCGGGAAGATATTTTTTCTCCGGGTGTATCCGTCTGTCCATCGAAACCGGGCAAAATCGGGGGCCCCATCTCTTTGAGATGGGCAGGAATGTCGGTGGCGATACGCCGTAACGGCCGGGCGTATCATCGTCATCGCCTTGTATTGTGTTATACACCAATCCCATACGGATGGCAATCTTTTGTGTGGGAAATTCCCGTTTGAAGGGGCGTGATGAATCTGAGTCGCCGCCCGCGGGACAGGGCGCCGCCGATAATCCATCGACCGAAAAGAATCATGAATCCGTATCGGCGGCGTTGATATCGAAGTTGCCCGGAGCATACTTTTATTCTCTTTTTAATGGAAAAAGCTTGACACGGGAAAAGTTTTATGGAATAAAAGCAGTGTTACGAATCCACAAAACGTGCTACTTTCTGTCGTCAAAGTGTGCGTTTGCCGGTATATCGTATCTTTCTTGTTCGACCCCGTAACTAATATTGGGGAATATGGAAGGGAAATAATGTTGATTTATTGTTTTTCATTATTATTCTCTGTCAGCTCCCGATAACGGATGACGTAATGAGTCCGTTACCGTGTGAATACCATTAATAAAAGGAGTACATGGTGGTTTCAGCAGGAAAAACGTATCGAGAAGGAGAAATCGCCGGCGTTTTGGCCATCGATGAGAAAAAATGCAAGGGGTGTGACAGCTGCGCGCGTTTTTGCCCCACGGGGGCGATTACGGGCAGGTTCGGAGCAACCCATTCCATCGATGTAGACAAGTGCATCAACTGCGGCCAGTGTCTTCTCAACTGCCCCTTCGGCGCACCGTATGAATTATCCTTCGATGTGGACGAGGTCATATCGCAATTGAAGGACGACTCTGTGACGGTTGTCGGGATTATCGCACCGGCGGTTCGGGTGGCCATCGGTGAGGAATTCGGCCTCCCCGAGGGGAGTCTCGTGACGAAGCAGATGTACGGGGCGATGAGAAAGGTGGGGTTTCAGATACTCGACAACAACTATGCGGCGGACCTGACGATCATGGAGGAGGGATCCGAGTTCATAGAGCGCGCCCGGTACGCACTTTTCGGGGAAAAGGGCGAGGGTGGGGAAATACCCGGCCCGTTGCCCCAGTTCACGTCATGCTGCCCGGCCTGGGTTCGGTTTGTGGAGCTCTATTATCCCACGCTGTTGCCGAATCTTTCCTCGGCTAAATCACCGATGCAGATGGCCGGCTCATTGGCGAAGACATACGGCGCGATGGAAATCTGGAAGGCACGGCCGGAAAAGGTATTTTCCGTCGGCATCATGCCGTGCACGGCGAAAAAATTTGAGGCCACCCGGACGGAATTTTTCAATGCATATCATTACCTCGACAAAGAGGGCCTGAGCGATTCGGATATCCCCTATCCGGATATCGACGCCGTGTTAACGACCCGGGACCTGGCGAAGGTTCTGAAAAAGCTCGATGTCGATCTGGCTTCACAAGAGGAGGTCGACGGAGGTACAATTCTTGCGGACTATACGGGTGCGGGTACGATCTTCGGCAATTCGGGAGGGGTCATGGAGGCGGCCCTGAGGACCGCCCATCGTGTGCTCACAGGAGTTGAGATGGTGCCGCTGGAGTTCGATTTGGTCAGGGGGTTGAAGAGCGTCAAGGAGGCTTCCATCACCCTGACGGATGCGAAATTCGGTGAGGAGATCACCGTGAATGTGGCGGTGGTCAACGGGCTTAAGAAAGAGACCGCATCGCTTCTGGACGACGTCGTTCAGGGGAGATCCCCGTATCACTTCATCGAGGTCATGACGTGTCCCGGAGGGTGTATAAACGGCGGAGGACAGCCGATTGCGAAGTCCGGAACATCATGGATTGAGAAGGCGGTCCCCTGGCTTGCCTGGAAATAGGAGAAGAAGAGGAAATGAAAAAGAAGGACAAGCAGTATACCTACATAGACAGCCCGTTTGTGGTGTCCCGCCGGCAGTTTTTTGCCATAGGCGGAGTGGTGACCGCCGCCCTGGCAGTTCCCGCAATCTGGACGAGGGCCGCGGTAAAGCGGAGGACGGCATATATCAGGGCACGGGCGAAGGGACTCTATTTGGACGACAATAATGCTTCGGTGAGAGTCAGCCACGACAATGCATCAGTTATGCAGATGTATGAGAAATTCGCGGGACACCCCTTGAGCGAGGTCTCCGAGGAGTTGTTCCATACGACGTACGTCAATAGAAGACACATGTAAAAGGAGTATGTCCTATGGGCGAAAATGAATGGATATTGAAGCACTCAACGGCCGTACGGATGTTTCATTATGTATTGGCGCCGAGTTTCGTGGTTCTTGCACTTTCCGGCCTTGTGCTTTTTTTCGACCCCTTCGGTGAACAGGCCATGAATACCTGGATGAAGATACATGTCGTCCTCGGCGTTATTCTGACGATCGATGTCATCGGGTATCTCCTCATCGGGTTTGACAAGGTGGCGTTGTTTATCAAGAGGGTTTTCGCCGTAAACAAAAACGATTTGAAATGGTTTGCGGTGCTCGGCGGCTATCCGCAGAAATTCATTCTGAGGAAAAAAGTCGAGGTTCCCCCCATGGAGAAATATAACTCCGGGCAAAAGCTCTTCGGGGTGTGCGTCATCATCGGAGGTGCGTTGTTGCTCTGGACGGGATGGGGATTATGGGCGCTTCCGCACGTTTTGCCCCGGGGTCTGACTCTGTGGTTCGGTCATCTCCACCTTATTGTCGGATGGGGATTGATTCTGTTCCTGCTGGTGCACGTCTTTCTTGGGATCTATATGTTTGATGATTTCAAATCGATGTTTCTCGATGGGAGAATACCATACGAGAAGGCGAAAGAGGCATCACCGCTGTGGGTAGAGCGGGAGCTGGTGGAGGTAAAAGAATAGGGAGGGAATCGTACAGAATAGTATGCAGTAAAATCCCAGCTGAGCTGGACAGGCTGTGAGAATAGTGTACAACAATCTCGAAGATATGAATCATCCCGATTGTCGTATCCGTCCGTCCAATCTGTCTAACCGGTTCAGCCTGTCCGGCGAAGCTGGGGATCCCGCTTCCTTGAGAGGGGGAGGGGAATTAATCCTGAAAAACATCATGACACATGGTGAGTCGTTCTTCGCGGAAAACGATTACAAGCCCGAAGCATCATCGGTGTCGTGGAAACATGCCCTATAAAAAACATCCTGCGATCCGCCGTCAGATAACGATACCCGCAGCACATGAGGGCATTATGCCTTCCTTCAACGCCACACATTGCTCCCGTGCTTTTTCTCCCGTATATCCGTATTTTTTTTTGAGCGGACCGTGTCTGTCCCCTGTTCCGACGCCCACCGGAAAAAGAGTTCTTGACTTTCCATCCGTTTCAGAGATAGTATAACCAGTTGGAACGGGCCTGTCCCCAGCGGAGTTTGGATATACGACTTACGCTGCGGCGCATATATACGGCCCTTTTTTATATGGTGGGTCGGAGGTGCCTGCGGCCGTTGTGGTGGTGGAGTGAAACGACAGGGTCGGAGACAAGGATGGGGGATACACAGCGATAATTTCGCAACAATGCAACAAGCCCGCGGATTACATGAGAATTCTTCCCGCCCCAAGCGCTCTGTTCCATCACTCTATTGACAGCCAGCCCTGCTGGTCTACCACTATCTGAGAAGTCGGCTCCTGACGGCCGGATACTGTCGGAAATATTCAAGGAATATATATGACACCGGGAGATAAAAAAAGACAGGAAAAACCACACGACCCGTTTGAAGACCGTGAAAAGACCATAGAGCGCCTTAAGCGTGAGGGAGTTCGCTTCATCGATCCGAATCGGGTGTATATCACGGGCGGTGCATCCATCGGCGCCGACACGCTGATCTATCCGGATGTTTATATCGAGGGGGAGGTGAGCATTGGGAGCGGTTGTGTCATCGAGGCCAATGTGATGATTCGGGATGCAATGCTGGGTGACGGGGTGACGGTGAAGATGTGCTGCTACATCACCGAGTCCACCATCGGCGACCACGTCGCCATCGGGCCCTTCGCCCACCTGAGACCGGGCACGGAACTGGCCGATGGGGTGAAGATCGGGAACTTTGTCGAGACGAAGAAGTCAAAAATAGAACAGGGCTCAAAGGTCAACCATTTGAGCTACATCGGGGATTCGGAGATCGGAAGAGACGTGAACGTGGGGGCGGGAACCATTACCTGCAATTACGACGGTGTCAACAAACACAAAACCGTCATCGGCGATCGCGTCTTTATCGGTTCCGATACCCAGCTCGTCGCCCCGGTGACGATCGGGAATGACGTCCTCATCGGCGCCGGCTCGACCATCACCAGGAATGTGGAGCCGAACGCCCTGGCGGTATCCCGATCGCGGCAGACGAACTACCCAGAGCGGGGGGTTCGTTCACGAAAAGGGAAAAAAGACACATAATAAGTGGGGGTGGGCCGACAGGGTAGGACGCCAATATAGTGGTGAGCAGGCGGTGCCTGCGGCCGTTATAGTGGTGGGTCGGCAGTGCCGACTGTCGATATAATGGACCGACAGGGTCGGCCGCCGGGGTAGTGGTGGGCAGGCGATGCCTGCGGTCAATATAGCAGTGAAACGTGATGACAGGGGTGGAGACAAGGATGGGGGATACACAGCGGCAATGCGGCAACAATGCAACAAGCCCACGGCTCCCGTACCATTTCTTTTTGCCCATACGCTTTGGCCCGCCGCTATAAAGTGGGCCGGCACTGCCGGTGGATTGTGGAATATGTTTTTTCATTCATAATGGAGCGCAGACGATGTGCGGCATTGTTGGCTATATAGGTCCCAAGAAGGTGACGAGGCTGCTTTTGGACGGTTTGAAGCGGCTGGAATATCGAGGGTATGATTCGGCGGGTATCGCCGTCGTCGATGGTGGAGAGGTGAAAATCACCCGCAGCAAGGGGAAGCTGGCCGTACTGGAAGATATGGTGTCCGCCAATTCCTTCGATGGGAACGTCGGCATCGGGCACACCCGTTGGGCGACCCACGGAAAGCCGTCGGACGAAAACGCCCATCCTCACAAGGCCGGGCCGGTCGTCGTGGTTCACAACGGCATTATTGAAAACTACCTGCAGCTCAAGGAGCTCCTGCTGGACGAGGGACACGTCTTCTCCTCCGAAACCGATACCGAGGTCATCACTCACCTGATATATCGCTTCATCCAGAAGGGAGACGATTTTCGCATTGCCGTGATAAACGCGTTGAAGATGATCGAGGGATCCTACGCCCTTGGAATTCTCAACGAGGACGAGCCGGACACGCTGATAGGCGCACGCAACGAGAGCCCCCTGGTGGTGGGCCTCTCCGACGGTGAGTTTTTCATCGCGTCCGACGTGCCCGCCCTCATCAGTCACACCAGGGATTTCATCTTCCTCGATGACGGCGAAGTGGTTCAGTACCGGGACAACGCAATTACCATTACCGATCTCAACGGCGACGTCAAGGAGAAGAGCCCCCGCCGTATCGACTGGAGCCCGGTCATGGCCGAGAAGGGGGGATACAAGCACTTCATGCTCAAGGAGATCTTCGAGCAGCCCCAGGGCATCATCGATACGATTCGGGGACGGATTTCCGAGGAGCGCGGCGAGGTGATCCTGCCGGAGATTGGTCTCTCCAACGACCAGATAAAAGATATCGAGAAGATCATGATCGTGGCCTGCGGGACCTCGTGGCATGCGGGACTGGTGGGCAAATTCATTATGGAACAGATGCTCAGGATACCAACGGATATTGAGCTGGGCAGCGAGTTCCGCTATCGTGATCCCATCGTTGGACAGAAAACGCTTCTGGTTTCCATCACCCAGTCCGGGGAGACCACCGATACACTGGCGGCGATGCGGGAGGCGAGGGAGAAGGGATGCTATCTGATGACCATCTGCAACGCGGTGGAGTCCAGCGCCGCCCGGATGGCCGACGGCGTTATCTATACCCACGCCGGACCGGAAATCGGTGTTGCTTCCACCAAGGCGTTCACCACTCAGCTTGTGTCCTTGTATCTGATGAGCCTCTATTTCGCCCAGGTGCTGGGGAGGCTCAACCAGAACCAGTTGCGGGAGCGGATTTTGGAGTTGATCAAGGTGCCCGGATATGTCGAGAAGGTTCTGTCGGACAGCGACACCATCCGGGATACCGCCAGGAAGTATATGAACGCCAGGAATTTTCTCTATCTGGGACGAAACGTTAACTATCCCCTCGCTCTGGAGGGAGCGCTGAAGCTGAAGGAGATTTCATATATCCATGCCGAGGGGTACCCCGCCGGCGAGATGAAACACGGTCCCATCGCCCTGATCGACGAGGAGATGCCGGTGGTGGTTCTGATCACCAGGAACAGCACCTATGACAAGGTCCTGGCCAATATTGAGGAGGTCAAGGCCAGGGACGGTATGGTAATCTCCATCGCCAATACCGGAGACGACCGAATACGGATGAAGGGCGATGAAGTGCTGTCGGACGATATCATCTACATACCCGAGACCGATCCGATGTTGACGCCCATCGTGCTGGCGATTCCTCTGCAGCTTCTTGCCTATCATGTTGCGGATCTCAAGGGGACCGATGTGGATCAGCCGCGGAATCTCGCCAAGAGCGTCACCGTAGAGTAGATGATCATTTATTACAAAACAAATCCCTCCCGCCTGATGCTGTCGGGGTTTATCCTGACCATCCTGACGGGGACGTTTGTGCTTCTGTTACCTCCCTTCACGACGGCGGGACACATCTCTTTCATCGACGCCCTGTTTACCGCCACCAGCGCCGTGTGCGTGACCGGCCTGACGGTGCTGGACACCGGAACCGATTTTACCCTGGTCGGCCAGGTGGTGATATTGGCGATGTTCCAGTTGGGCGGCATAGGGATCGTGTTTTTCTCGGTGTTGTTTGCGATGGTGTTTATGGGGCGCGCAAGCGTGGGACAGAAGTCGATGTTTTCCGCCCTGATGACGCCCCATGCGGCGCTGGACGCCTGGGGGGTGTTTCGCACCATTGTTTCCTTCACCCTGGCCGTGGAGCTTTTGGGGGCGCTGTTTCTGTTCGTCCCCATGCTGTCCGTGACCGACGGTGATTTCCCACAGGCGATATTCTATGCGCTGTTTCATTCAATTTCCGGATTCTGCAACGCCGGTTTTTCCCTCATGAGCACCAGCTTCGAAGGGCTCAGGACCGACTACCTGGCCACCGGGACGCTGATGGTGCTCATTGTTACGGGCGGGCTCGGCTTTTTCGTAATCGACGACGTGATGCAGTATATCCGCATGAAACGGGCGCATCGTGTTACGATTCATTCAAAGATGGTTCTGCTCACCTCCCTGTTGCTCATCGTGGCGGGTGCGGCGCTGGTATTCGTCTTCGAGAAATACAATACCCTCGAAAGCGAGGGTTTGATCCCGTCGATCATGGATTCGCTGTTCATGTCCGTCACCGCCCGAACCGCCGGCTTTAACACCATCCGGGTCTCGGAGCTGGCGAATCCAACGATCTTCGCCCTCATCATTCTGATGTTCATCGGCGCCTCTCCCGGCTCCACGGGGGGAGGGGTCAAGACCAGCACCCTGGCGGTGATCTGGTTCCTGATTATATCGCGATACAAGGGACAGGATCACGTCTTCGCCTTTCGTCGCACCATACCGGAGGAGACCATATCTCAGGCCCAGGCCATCCTGGCAACATCCATGGCCCTGGTGATGGTGGTCACCATGTGCATCCTCGTCTCGGAGGTGCGGCAGGGAACCGGGGTGTTCATGGAGCGGGATTATTTCGTCGCCTCCTTATTCGAGGTGATATCGGCGTTCGGAACGGTGGGTCTTTCCACGGGAATTACCCCGTACCTGACGACGATCAACAAGGCGTTCATCGCCCTGACCATGTTCGTAGGGCGCCTGGGGCCTCTGACGGTGCTGATGGCCCTGAAACGGAGGGCGCACACGGCCGATTATGTGTATGCCGAGGAAAACATACTGGTGGGATAGGAGAGACGTATGAGAAGTTTCGTGGTGATCGGTCTTGGGAAGTTCGGCTTCAACGTCGCCAAGACCCTGTACCAGCTGGGGCAGGAGGTGACGGCCATCGACATGGACAAGGAGGTCATCCAGCGCATCCAGGATCATTCCAGCCAGGCGGTGGTGACCGACGCCACCGTGTCGGCGAACCTGACGGCCCTGGGGGTGGAGGACGCCGACGTGGCGATCGTGAGCCTCGGCGAAAAGATGGATGCGTCTATCCTCGTCTCTCTGCACCTGAAGGAGCTGGGATTGAAGGAGATATGGGTCAAGGCCATCAGCGAGGACCACGGGAAGATCCTCAAGCGCCTCGGCGTGACCGAGGTTATCCATGTGGAGAAGGACATGGCCCATCGAGTCGCCCATAACCTCTCCCGGCCCAACGTCCTGGACTATCTCCCGGTATCGGAGGGATACAGTATCCAGGAAACATCGGTTCCCCAGGCCTTTACGGGAAAGAGCCTTTTGGAACTCAACCTGAGGAAGCGCTTTGACATCAATGTCATCGCCATCAAGGAGCTGGTGCCCGAACGCCTGGTGCTCAACCCCGAGGCGGATTTCGTTCTAAAGGACAGCGACATCATGGTCATTCTGGGCCGCGACCAGGACCTCGACAAGCTGAAAAACCTGTAGCCCACTCTCAATTCATTCAACACACACCGTCCTTTCCGGACGGCGGACATCATACCATCGTGACACACTCAGAGCGTATTCTTTCACATCTCAACGAAACCCAGAGGCGGGTGGTGACCATGCCCGGCGGCCCTATTTTAATACTGGCCGGGGCCGGCAGCGGCAAGACCAGGGTACTGACCCACCGCATCGCCTATCTAATCGAAAACGGCACACCTTCCGACCGCATACTGGCCGTCACCTTTACCAACAAGGCGGCCCGGGAGATGAAAGAGCGGGTGCTGAGTCTTGTGCCCGATCGATCGGGAGGGATGTGGCTTTCGACCTTCCACTCCTTCTGTCTGAGGGTTCTCAGGATTGAGGCGAACATCCTCGGGGTCAACCCTGATTTCGTGATCTTCGACGACGCCGACCGCCGCTCCCTGTTGCGCCGGTGCCTGAAGGAGCTGGAGATCAACGAAAAGTTCCTCAGCCACCAGCTCGCAGGCTACTACATCGAGCAGGCGAAAAACAAGCTGGTTACACCCATCGCGTTTCTCGATCAGGCCCGGGATCCGATGACGGCCCGGATCGGGAAGGTCTACACACGATACCAGCGCGAGTTGGAAAAATCCGGCGCCATGGACTTTTCCGATCTCATCATGCAGACGGTGAGGCTGTTTGATGAACACCCGGAGGTGCGGGCCGGATACCAGGAGCGGTTTCTCCACGTGCTGGTGGACGAGTATCAGGACACCAACACCGCCCAGTACGAGCTGGTGCGGCGGCTTGCGGCCCTCCACGGAAACCTGTGTGTCGTGGGTGACGACGATCAGTCCATCTACCGCTGGCGGGGGGCGGATCTCAACAACATCCTGGATTTCGAACGGGATTTCCCCGGCGCCGTTGTGGTGAAGCTCGAGCAGAACTACCGGTCGACGAAGAACATCCTCGCCGCCGCGAACTCCGTGGTGGAAAAGAACCTGGGACGAAAGGGGAAGACCCTCTATACCGAGAACGACACGGGGGAGCCGGTCGTCTATGCCGAGGGGGAGGACGAGCACGCGGAGGCCGCCTTCGTGGTGGAGACCATTGATGATCTGATCTCCGGCGAGGAATACGATCCGGCCGACTTCGCCGTGTTTTACCGGACAAACGCCCAGTCGAGACTGTTCGAGGACGCCCTGTTGTCCGCCCGGATAGCGTACCAGGTGGTGGGAGGTGTCCGCTTCTATGAGCGTCAGGAGATAAAGGACGTCCTGGCGTACCTGAGGCTCTCCGCATCGCCGAGTGATGTCGTCAGCTTTCTCAGGGCGGTGAACACCCCTCCCCGGGGGGTGGGGAGTAAAACCATCGAGCGGCTGGAGCGTATCGCATCTGACGCCGACGTGGGGCTGTTCAGCGCGTGCAAACGGGCTTTGGCGGAAAAGACGATAGCCGGAAAAGCGGCTCAGGGAATTGCGTCGTTTCTCAATGCCGTCGAGCGGGTGTCTGTGGCGGGCGGCCCGTACGAAGCGGTCATGACGGCCATAAACGAATCCGGTATTCTCGATCATTACCGATCCCAGGGGACGGTGGAGGCGGAAGGAAGGGTGGACAACCTGAGGGAATTCGCCACGGCGGTCAGCGAGTACGAGGAACAAAATCCCGAGGCCGGGCTGATCGATTTTTTGGACCAGGTGGCTCTGGTCAGTGACGTTGATGAAATGGATGAGAGAATCGGCCGGGTATCGCTCTTGACCATACACAGCGCGAAGGGCCTTGAGTTTCCGGTGGTTTTCCTGGTCGGTATGGAGGAGGGGCTGTTTCCCCACAGCAGAACCCTGGAATCCCAGGACGATATCGAGGAGGAGCGGCGGCTCTGTTACGTCGGAATGACCAGGGCGAAGGAGAGGCTCTACACGACGTCGGCCCGGCGCCGGAGGGTGTTCGGCTCCCAGAGATTTAATGCTGTATCGAGATTCATCGGTGAGATCGACCCCGCATACCTGAAATATGAATCTTCCGGCACTCACCTGTGGGGGAGGGATGACGGAGAAACGTGGGAGAGCACTCCAAAAAGTTACGGCGGAGATCTGGTGATAGATCGATCCTACGCCCAGCGGGACATGACCGTCGACGACTACTTCTCGGACGATACCGGCGGCGGGGGTGGTTATATAATCGGCGGGCGCATCCGGCACCCGGAGTTCGGTATCGGCGTCATCAAGGGGATCGAGCCCCAGGGGGATCGATACAAGCTGACGGTGTTGTTTTCCGGCATCGGCATAAAGAAGGTGGTCACCGGCTACGCTCCCATCGAGATACTATCATAAAAAAGAGATCCCCCATCGATCAATTCGCCGGCCCGGCGGTGCCTTTTTACCCTTTCTTGCCCCATGGCTTGACGGCGGAGATAAACACCGCGGCGATGAGAATCACGGTCTGAACGCCGCCCCAGAGGGTGTGGCGAAAAAGCAGGATATGAAATATCCGTTCGGACGAGGCCGCCGCCCTGAGGGTATCGGCCAGCGCCGTCAGCTCGTTGACCCAGGGTCCGAGAAAAAAAGTGCCGAAGAGAATCGTCGAGAGTGTCACCACCCACTTGACCGTCACCCACCGATACGTGAAAAAACCCCAGGGAGTCAACAGGCTGATCAAAAAACCGGTCAGGAGCGTCCCCAGTGCCGCCGGTATGATGATCGCATCATCGATCAGCTTTATACATGCGTTCACGGCATAGAGGATATCGCCGTTGGCCTGCACGCCGGTGTTCAGTGAAAACAAGCGAAGAGTCGTTAAGCTGACGGCCGCCCCCACCCATGCCGATGCAAAAAACATATGCGTTCCGTTGAGCCATTTTCTGCCTGCGGCTCCGATCCGTTTCATGAAGAACTCCTGTATCGGAAAATGCTCGATGTTCGATTGTGTATCGGGCTGATATAACGTGCGCTTACCGGTCTTCTTCAAGGAATGTCATGCGCCATCCCACGAATCGTTCGCTGAAGACATCAACCTCCTCCCCGGGCATGGGCCGCTTGACGGGACGAATTCCCACCCATACGATGCCGTGTCTGAAATATTCCCGGGGCGCCGCCTCCCGATTCAGCTCGACTCCCAGGTAATGCGCCGAGTCTTCGTGACCGCAAAAGCTGACGACTTCATCTGCGGTTTCAATGGCCTTGACGACCTCTCTCAGCCGTATCCCTTCAATGACGACGGTGAGCCGTTCCCCCGCCTCAAGGGGCGGGAAAAAGGGCGCGGATCCGACGATGATGCGTCTTTTTTTCGTCTCTTCCATATTTTTTTACTGTATCGAATTGATCACCCTGCACCACGACATCCGGAGGCGGTACCGGGTCATCAATGTTCCCCCGCCGAGCGCTTCACTACAGGCATATGACGGCCGGTAAATCATCGCCGCTTTCGCTCGATTCACCGGCCGTCTTGTATCCGTATGAATGGTATTCAGAACTATTCGGTCAGGGCGTTCAGTTCGTCGACGGTCATGTCCGGCTCGTAGATGCCGGCGCCCACCTGATAGGGCTGTCCGTCCACGCTCACAATGTACGAGATTTTCCGTCGGTATTCCTGGTTTCCCTCGGCGTCCATGGTATCGGTGGGCCTCCAGTATTCAACCCAGCCGCCGTTCGGCTTGCCCGCCTCCTCGCACAGGGCGAGGTTGTATTTGAAGCCGTTCACATCCTCCCGGGATCCCAGCTCCACACCGACGAGATCGTTGTTCGGATGGGCGGCGATGACTCCCGCATCGCAGTCGAATACAAACACATACGTGCCGCCCCAGACCCAGGGACCGTCGGCCTGGTTGAATGCGCTCAGGCCCTCTTCTCCGTTTTCCGCCAGGAACGCCGCGGCCTCTGTGACCTTGTCGACGACGTCCTGCGGAGTCACCGCGTCCTGGGCGATTACGAAGGAGGAAAAAGCAAGCATAAGGATACATATAATGAGGATCATTCCCTTTTTCATGTCCACCTCCCGATAAAAAAATGACATTGGGGTATACTATATCTTGATTATACGAATAAGGCAAACGCTTTTATGCACGGGAGAGGTGTTCCGGAAAAAGGAAAAATAATAAAACCGTTTTGATACCCATTGTCATGACCCCGCACCGAAGCGCACGTTCTTGTCCTTTTTTGTGTACGGTCGGTCATCCATCCGATCATAACACCGAAAATCGTACCCACCGTATACTAAAATCGGAAGTTACCATTTGACTTGAGAGAAAACGTAATAGTTTTTTGTAGTTTTTGTTTACGCAAGGCCCGTTTCTGTGCTATAAATATATGCAGACGGCGTGCTCTCATGACTGTGGCGTTTTGTGCGCCTGTCTGACGTATGCGCGGAGGCGGTTTTACCCATGTGCGACTATACAACGAACTACTTCGATCTGACAAAGGAAAAATACGTTTCCTATCAGTGTCCGCACAAGGCAATGCCGAAGAAAGATCCCTCCGGCGAATCATTCTGCATATTCCACAGCACCAGCGAAAAAAAGAACACAGACGACTTTACCAAAGAGCTTTTGAAGTTGTACAAAACCGGCGAACACCTGTTTGTCGGATTTGTATTCCCTGCGGATTTCTCTTTTCCCGATTTCACCCGGGAGGCTGAAGGGGACGGCGTACTGACGTTCATCAATGCTGCGTTCTCCAAGGCCACCTTCCTCTGTCCGGTTCAGCTTTCCGGCGCCCGGTTTACCGGAGAGGGCGGCGCGAATTTTATCGAGGCGGCCTTCCTGTCCGACGGCGGCGTCAATTTTTCCGGGGCGCACTTCACCGGTGACGGCGGCGCGAATTTCAGAATGGGACGATTCGAGGGCACAGGTGCCGTTAATTTTTCCCGGACGGAATTCACCGGCAGCGGCCGGGTTGATTTTACCTGGGCGAAGTTCACCGCCGAGGGGGGGGCGGACTTCAAGCTGGCGGATTTTTCGGGCGCCGTCATCGTTGACTTCCATTTCGCCGAATTCGACGGCAAGGGAATCCATTTCAACGGAACCCGTTTTTTGGGCGACGGCGGGGCGAATTTTTCCCTGGTGCAGTTTCGGGGCGGCGGCGTAGCCGATTTCGGCGGCGCCAAGTTCCAGGGCGCCGGCGAGGCGAATTTTTCCCTCTCGACGTTTTCCGCCCGGAGCGGCGTCAATTTCAGCAAGGCCAATTTCTCCTGCGACGGCGGGGTGAATTTTTCCATGGCCCAGTTTACCTCGAAGGCGAAGAACGATTTTTCCGGCATGGTCGTTGAGGGGAGCGGCCAGGCGAACTTTTCCAAGGCCCAGTTTCTGGGAGATGGGGCGGTATTTTTCAAAAATCCGGATTTCGCCTGTCAGGGCGGCGTCTCCTTTTCGGGATCCCAGTTCTCCGGAACCGGCAGGACCGTCTTCGAGGGGAGGATATTCTGGCCCGGCGTCTGGGGGGAATTTACAGACATCCTGTTCGAGCACCCGCATCGTGTCACCTTCGAGCGGGTTGACCTGGGGCGGTGTCGATTCCTGCGAACAAACCTTCAGGGCATACATTTTGTCGATGTTACCTGGAACGGGCGATCATACGGCTCCTCATACGCCCCGGGAAGGATGAAGCTCTTCGACGAGCTGTTTCAGCACCGGGGGAGATTTGTACGGCACCTGGCGGGATTCATTCAGGGCATACCGATTTGGGACGGTATCCGGCGCGCCCTTGAACGGGTTATGCCGGAGTATTCCGTTGACAACCAGATACTCTCATCTCCGGTGAAACGGGGGCTTTTTCGTTTGAGAAACCGGCTTCTGGTTCTGACAGCACCGAAAGAGGATAACCACTGGGACGTATACGGCCTGTACAACCAGATGGGCCAGAACTACATATCCGCCCATCGATATCACGACGCCGGGGACTTTTTCGCCGGCTCCCTGGAGATGCGCCGTCGGGAGGCGGGGGAAAAACCGTGGTCCAGGATTGTATTGCGGCTGTATCGCCTCTTCTGTCTCTACGGCGAGCGGCCGTTTCGCGCCCTCCTCTGGGCGGCGGCGGTGGTGGCGCTGTTCGGCCTGGTCTTCTTGAAGATCGGTATCGCGCCGGAGGGTGTCGATCCCATCACGTATCCCAACAATATCACCGCGGAAATAGTGGAGGGGCCCGACAACAGATCGATCATCGTCCTCAATCCCATGGCGGAGCCCGTCCCGTCATATCTCCCTGGAGGAATGATCAAGTATGAGGGATTCGGCAATGGGGTGCTCTTCCTGGATGGTTTCCTCGGGGATTACAGTGCGGGTGTCTCGGTGGTGTTTTCCCTCTTTTTCAACAGGGTCATCAACCATTCATACAGCGTGATCGATCCGGTTCTCGGCTCGTTCGCGTTGACCTGTGAAATACTCCTTCTCCTGATGTTCCTCGGATTATTCCTTGCCTCGTTTATCAGGAAATACCGCATGAGCGGCCGTTGATCGATTCCTTCCCCGGCGACGGCCCGCCTGTCCACTCCATTCGTTTCGTTGAGGAAATTTTTAGCGATCGGTCGGTATATCATGTTTCGTCCGGCGGGGGAGGGTACCTCCAGACGGGACGGGTGGAAGCATCGAATAATGTGCGCGCGATTCGATCGCTTCAAATTCGGATCGGAAGGGCTTGGCAAGACTGTTTTTCACCGGTTACGGTCGGGGTGATACGAAGGAGATCTCCTCACCCAGCGTGCGGTATGACCACTCTGTTTTTGGAGTTACGATTCGGGTTGCATTTTGCACAGGTTCGAGTACAATAGATTGTTTACTTCCATTGTTTTTTGAATATCCCGCACGAGCGGGGGTGGGACGGGGGAACGGCCTTTCGCTATGAATCTTGATGATGTTGACATATTTACACGACAGGGGGCGGTTTCCGCTTCGCTGATCCCCGGCGCACGCCGTGTCATCCCCGGGGGATCGTACAACGGGCACGTGGGTGATGCCGTCTTCGTGGACCTGGTCGCGGGCGTGCTTGCGGTGGCCGATGGTCCGGACAAGAATCCCACCGCGTCGTCCCGGTTTTTGAAGCGCTTCATCGCGGAAGTAATAGATGTATGCTGTGCGGGAGACGCGCGGATCGCTGTCGGGGATCGGTTTGACGACATCGTCACCAGGACGAACGAGCTGGTCAAGAAATCCGACTATCACGACAGCACCACATTTTCGGCGCTGATCTTCGGCTCCGACGGGCAGACGATACTCCTTCACACCGGCGACAGCCTCGTATACGCCCTCTCGTCGGACACCGGCGAGGTGACGCAGCTTTCCCACACCAACCATTTTCTTATCGGCAGATCGCCGCATCTTTTTCAAACGGAGCTGATATCCCTCGATGATCGGAGTATCGTTGTGCTTTCCACCGACGGGATCACCGATCTCGCCCGATCCCACGGGCTGAACACCGCGGATTTCATTACCCGACATGTGGCCCTCCCCCAGGATATCGGCTGTCCCCATCGGATTTCAGCGAGGATCGTGGCTTTGGTCGAATCGGCGCATTCCCGCTTCGACGATATCGGTCTTGTGGTGGCCCGGCCCGCCATGATGAACACGGAAGATGTGAACCGGAACGAGGGGAGGGCGCTCCTGATGGATAGAATCCTTTCCAAGCGAGCCGGTTAAGAGTTGATCTGCGATCATCGATCGGTGGGCGGATCCGCATTCTCCAGCCAGAGAGAGATGTTTCGGTCGTGGGCGATGATCGAGAGGATGAATAACGCCTCTTCATATTCGGCCGTCCGCGTCGTCTCATCATCGCTTAAAAAGGCCGCCACCAGCCGATCGCGGGCCGCCTCCTTGGCGCTCATGAGGGATCGGTAATAATCGATCGTCTCCCTCGCCTCCTCGCCCGACGATTCATACAGGATGTCGATGGGATCGATGTAGACGTCGTCGACGGAGACGCCCAGGTGAAGCTGCGGCGAGACGGCGTTTCCGCTCGTGCCGGTTATGCCCAGGACGTCTCCCCGCTTGATCGTGTCCGGGCCGTCGTACGGTTCATCCAGGTGGATATAGATGGTCTTGACACCGGAGCCGTGGTCGATCTTCACGTAGTACCCCGCCGTCTTGGTCGTGCTGTTGGCGATGATCCGGCCGTCGGCCATGGCGCGGATTTCCATTCCCTCCCCGTAAAAGTCCAGCCCCCGGTGGCTTCTCGGCTTTCCCAGAAAATCATCCCTGACCGCCCCGAACCAGGGAAGACCGTCCCGTACCAGGTCCCGGGGCATGGCGCCCAGGGAAATGTCAAGGAGCTCGCGCGTTTCCATATCCGAAAACGGTGCGGTGAGGGTGACTCCCTGTACGCTTCCCCAGGTTTCGAGAGGAGGTGTCTGTTGGGCGGATGCGAAAGAAAAGAACACCACCGCTGCTCCCAGCCCAATGAGCACCGAAAGCCGATGTCTACTTCGAGGTGTCATCTTTGTCTTCCGCCATGTAGATGGTCCTGATGGGGAACGGTATCTCGATGCCTTCCTGGTTGAACCGGCGGTGGAGCCGCTTTGCGAACTCGTGTCGGAGCAGGTATTGGTTGGTGTACTCTTGAGTGCGCATCACAATGTTGAAGTTGATGGAAGAATCGCCGAATTCGTTGTAGCGCACCAGGGGTTCGTACTCCGGCACCCCCCCTTCTACCTCTTTCATCACCTCCCGGGCCACCTCGATGGCCACCCGCTCAACATGCTCCAGGTCACTGTCATACGCAACACCCACCGGCATGAGCACGGACATCTCCTGCTGGGGCTTGTGGTAGTTCGTGATAATCGATGTGGAGAGCTTGGAGTTGGGCACGATGATCATGTTGTTGGAGATGGCCCGGATAACGGTGTAACGCCAGGAGATATCGGTGATGTATCCCGCCTCGCCGCCGGAGAGCTCGATGTAGTCCCCGGGCTTGATCTGGCCGGAGATGATAATCTGTATCCCGGCGAATACGTTGGAGAGCGTATCCTGCAGCGCAAGGGCCGCCGCCAGGCCGCCGACGCCCAGGGCGGTGAGGAGCGGCGCGATGGAGATACCCAGGGATTGAAGGATGATGAGCACCCCGATGATGATCACAATCCCGTAAATGACATACGTCAGTATCGAAGACGAGGGAAACTCCCCCTTGATGCGGTTGCTGTAAAACTGGGTCAGACCGACGGCAATCCGGGCCGCGACGATCGTGATCGCCAGGATGAGAATGACCAGAAGCGCCTTGTTTGCGATGATGCTTGTTTTCTCCGGGAGGTCGAAGTACGCCAGGGCGCCGTAAATGCCGCCCACCACGAAGAAGAGGACGGTCACGCCCTTCAGTGACTGGACGAGAAAGTCATCGACCTCCCAATCGGTCCTGCTGACGAATTTGTTTATCTTTTTGAGGATGATTTTTTCGAAAATGATCCCCAAAACAAGCCCTCCCACAATAAACAGAGCGGGGGGAAGCCAGGGGAGTATGGTAAAAAAACCGGTCACGTCGTTGAGGATGTTTTGAAACAGCATTTACCAATCCTTTGTGTACATGTTCTCGTGTGACGGCGACTGGAATGTGAGGGCGTGGATCGCCGCCGTCTTGATTTTAAAATAATATATCATTCTATGTCTTTTAACGATGAAAGTCAACGGGCGAGGCGAATCCAACCGGGGCGAAATGAGAGACTATCCGCATGCCGTGCAATAGAAACACAATACGACATGCTGATTCCGGTGTATCCCCGAAGGGAGGAAGTTTATCCCTCTTGGTCATTCATCTTTTGATTTTCATCTGGAAAAGACGTCCGCCGTTTGATACAATAGCACCCGCTTTGTAACGGAAGCCATACTCGCACGAACACACGAATCGGGAGGACGTATGGACGAGAAAATAAAAGATGGGATGTTCCAGGCGTACATCGGTGAGGCGAAGGCGGTTTTGAGGCTTCGTCTCTTCGCCGAAAAGGCGAGAGAGGAGGGTTACGACCAGATGGCGAAGCTCTTTGAGGTGATCGCCTTTTCCGAGACCATCCACGGCGCCCGGGTGCTGAAGTATCTGAAAGAGATCAAGAGCACCGAGGAGAACCTGCAGGAGAGCTTCGAATCAGAAACCAAGGTGGCGGGAGTTGCCTACGACAACCTGATACAGCTGGCATCAAAAGTGGAGGACAAGCGTGCGTTGACGATCTTTTCCCAGTCCCGGGACGTGGAGGAGGTGCACGCCAAGCTCTACAAGGAGGCCATGGGGCACCTGATGGAGGAGGAGGAGACCACCTACTACGTCTGCACCGTCTGCGGCTACGTTTCGGACGGCGTCCTGCCGGAGAAGTGTCCGGTGTGCGGGGTGCCCAAGGAGAAGTTCAACGAATTTGCGTAGGAAAGGGCAGGGATTGTTGAGACGGGGAAGGGATTGTAAGCCGCCTGATAAGGCGGCTTTTTCTTTCGTGTTTATTCATAATGGTTGAGTATAAAGTGTGTTATACTTGATGCAGTGTTTAAAATGATGGTTCTCTTATGAGCAACACGAAAAAGAAGCATCATTACGTACCAGTATTCTATTTAGAATACTTTATTGACCCATACAAGGGTAAGGATACGTTGTGGGTCTATGATAAGGAAAAAGAGGAAATAAGAAAATCTACACCACTAAATGAAGGATATAGAAAATATTATCATGCTATAACTTTACCTGATGGCACACGCGATACGAATACACTTGAAGATGAGTTTAGTGTTATTGAGAGTGAAACAAAAAAGTTTTTTAACAAAATCTGTAGCACAAAAGAACTAAAAAAAATCAGAATTACTGATAAGGAAAGAAAAATATTTTCACGATTTCTTGGTTTAACTGCAGTTAGAACACCGCATTTTAGATCAGGGCTCGAAGAGAGTTGTTATGAACATATGAACATGACTAACCGTATAGTTGCTCAAGATGAAAAAAAATATGATAAGTTTAAAAAAAGTTTTGAGGATGATTTCGGTGAAATAGAGGGATTTCCTTCTTTTAAAGAATTCAAAGAATTTGTTGTAAGTGGTCATGAATTATCTCTCAAGAGTGAGGATAGCTTGATATTGGGTTTAAAAAAGGCAGGTTATTACTCAGCACTATTTTATATGATGAATTGGACTTTTATTGAGGCGAATAGTGAGAAATTCTTTACTTCAGATAGTCCGTTATTTTATAAAGTTCCTGATAGAAATAGTTGGTCCCTTGATCCTGAAAGATTGAAAAGTCAGAATGTGATAGCTACATTTCCTATGACGCCCAGTATTGCATATAGAGGTGAGTTAAAAGGAATTGCTCACTTCAAAACAAGCAACAAGGTTACAAGAGATCTCAATTTTGGGACAATGGTAAATACAGAAAGGTTTGTATATTCATCGATTAAATCAGAGAGATTACTGAAATATATTGTCAAACACAAAGGAAAGAGAATTAAGATGTATTGGCCTATTGAATGCTATGAATTGCGGTAGTCACGAGTTGTGTTGACAGTTTGCCTTCCTGCAAGACGGTTCTACTATACTACGCTACGCTTTCCTCGGCTACCGT
>JAFGFE010000023.1 GCA_016931225.1 Candidatus Zymogenaceae bacterium | reverse complement strand
GACGTCGGCGGGGGAGACAGCCTCCTCGATGATGATTTGGGCATGGACGACGTCGGCGGGGGAGACAGCCTCCTCGATGATGATTTGAGCCTGGACGACGCCGGTGGGGGAGACAGCCTCCTCGATGATGATTTGGGTATGGACGACGGTGGTGGGGGAGACAGCCTCCTCGATGACGATTTGGGCATGGACGACAGTGGTGGGGGAGACAGCCTCCTCGATGACGATTTGGGTATGGACGACGCCGGAGGATTGGAAGGCGGGGAGGGCGATGATCTTGATTTCGGCCTGGACGACGAGGCTGGAGACGGCTTCGCCGATGTGCTCTCCGGTCCTGAAGGAGGCGGTGCCGACGACGGGCTTGATCTGGGATTCGGCGAGGATGAGCTGATCACTTCGGAGGAGGATGATTTTGCCATCGGTGATTCGATGAGCTTTGAGAGTAAACCCCTGGATACCGATTTCGGCTTCGATGATGGGGGGACTTCTCTTCCCGGCGATCAACTCATGATACCGAAGAAGAAGGGAAGTCGCAGAAGTCCGCTGGTGGTCGGACTGATCGTATTTGTCGTACTGCTTGCCGGTGTATACCTGGTCTCAAATATATTTTTGGATGACGGCGTTACGGGACTCTTGACGCTTGTAGAGAATTTCGGCAGGCGGGAGGCCGACCCCCTTGAAAAATTGGATATCGTTCAAAATAAAATCTCTCACTATTATATACAAAACAACGAAAAGGGTAAGACCCTGGTGGTCGAGGGTGTTGTTATCAACAACTCCGATGCCCCCAAGGGACAGATTCAGGTCCGCCTTACCCTCTATGACGACACGGGCGCGGGTATCGGCACGTATACCTCGTACTGTGGGAACATTCTGACCGTACAAGAATTGGAGAATCTCCCCGGAGACCAGATACGGGCGCGTCTCGATCAGCCCACCGGAGATGAGATGATCAACTCCCGGCTCGATCCGGGTAAACCCATTCAGTTCATGTTGGTGATTTTCAATGTTCCCGGGAATACCGCCGGATATGACGTGACCGTATCAAACGCTCAGAACGTGGGATAAACCGTTTCACCCTTCCCCCGATCACCTTCAGATCACCATAACATGTTTTCATCCCTCCGCCCGGCGCTCGTTTCACGGCGTCTTTTTTTAAAGCCCCGTTTTTCACCGAAGCCGGCATCGTGCGTACATGTCAATCGACACAGCCGAAAGAAACACCGAGATGTCCGGCGGGGAAGTAGGACTGAAGTGTGACGGAGTGGGTGTCGGATACGGTTAGACGAAATGGATGCGGGAGTCCTTACCGGACAGATCCCGCTTGTTCATTTTGACGGCGTGATCGATATATTGCTCGATATATCGACGATCCTCCAAATCCAGGGAGAGAAACTCCAGGGCCATACCGGGGAACAGGCCGGTTTTTTGCATCTCCTCTTCGGTAACGATCTTTGTCACCCGGGCGGTCACCTCGATATTCTTTCGGGGCACCGGAATGGTCAGGTGAACCGTTACCGTCTCACCCACCTCCACCGGATTGGTTGTCTCAAGAAAAATGCCGGTCAGGGAGATGTCCACCGTCATCATTCGCTGTATCTCACCTTTCCCTCTGAGGTATACCTCGCTTCTGAGAAACACCCTGGGGTAATACAGAGAACTCCTGACCCGCAGGAGCCTACTGACCGCCTCGATGAATTCCATCTGGTCGACCGGCTTTGTGAGGTAATAGTCCGCGCCGGCGGCGAGGCACCGGTTTTTCACGTCTTCTCCCGGCTCACTGGATACGATAACGATGGGAATGTCCCTGTATCGAGGATCACGCTTGACTATTTCACATGTCTTGTCTCCGTTGAGGTCGGGCATATTGTAATCGAGAAGCACAAGCTGCGGCCGATTCTTTTTTATGATGCGCAGAGCCTCCAGTCCAGATCGGGCGGTCAGGATATCGCACTCGACCTGGGAAAGCATGTGCCGCTGGACGTCCAGAAAGAAATTGACATCATCGACGATAAGGACCTTGTTGCCTTTCGTCGTCGGTTCGTTTTCCGATACCATCAACAGTTCCAATCGAAGGATTTAAAAATTATGATATCATAGAAATCCGTACCCATAAAGAGGTTATCGGGAAACGAACCGTAAAAGCTTGATTTTCCCATGCGGGCACGATAGCATACAGAAATGAAAAAAAATCCTGATTCGCCGAATCAGCAGACCGGATTCTGGAAGTGGTATCATGACTCGGGGCTTGTCCGGGTGCTTCTCGGGATGAGTCCCTGGTTCATGAGGACCTTTCCGCGCTGGTTTTTCCATCTGGTTCGCTACCCGTTCGCGTTTTTTTATTACTTTTTCGGTCATCGTTTTCGCCGCGCCGTCAGGGGGAATCTCACCGCCGCCCTTAGTCGGGATGCGTCACCCCGGGACATACGAAGGCTGACGTGGCGGGTCTTTTCCAATGTGACCAAGATGTTTACCGATATGTTCTATGTCGCTTCGCTTCCCCGGGAACGCATCGCGGAATTGATCGCTCCGCAGGTGGGAAGCGAGCACATACACGAGGCCCTGAAGGGTGAGAAGGGAGCGATTTTTCTGACCGGCCATATCGGAAACTGGGAATTGGGGGGGATGACCCTCGGCAAGTTCGACGTGAATGTGAACATGGTCTATATGCCCGATCGGACGGAGGCCTTCGAAGAGCAGCGGCGCCTCGCCCGGACGGACCAGAACGTCTTCAGTATCCCGATGGACGGCGGTTTTGAGGTATCCCTCATGATTATCAGGAAGCTCAACGCCGGGGAGATTATCGCCCTGAAGGGCGACCGAGTGATGCGGGGAAACGGGATGACGGTGCGGCTCTTCGGCAGGGACACCCTCTTCCCCATGGGACCGTATCTCCTCTCATATGTCTCCGGCGCGCCGATACTCCCCACGTTCGTGGTACTGACCGAAGATAATCGCTACATGCCGTTTGTGTCCGAACCGATTTTTCCGCGCCGAACCGGGAACCGCAACCGGGACGTCCTGGTTCTGGCGCAGAAAATGGCTTCCGTAATAGAGGAATACATTCGCCGATATCCGGATCAATGGTATATGTTTTATCCGTTCTGGAAGAAAGATGACGATTCCCCCGATGCGTCTTCGGTCGATACCGGGAAGGAGGGCTGACATCATGGCGACAAGGCGTCTTGCGCTCGTTTTTCCCGATTTCGAGGGTCTGCCTTTGGCATACCGAAAGCATATCGCGCCCCTGGGGGCCCTGGTGCTGGCGTCTTTGACCCCTCCCGACTATGAGGTGGTTTTCTTCGACGGCAGACATATGACGATACCCCATGACCTGGAGGCGGATGTGGTGGCGATTTCCGCCATGACGCCCCAGATACCCGAGGCGTATCGGCTGGCGGACCTTTTTCGGAAACGAAAGATCCCGGTGGTCATGGGGGGGGCGCATACGTCTCTGGTCCCCGAGGAGGCCCTGGCCCATGCCGACGCGGTGGTGGTGGGGGAGGCCGAAGGATTGTGGGGGACGGTTTTGGAGGATGTCTCGGCGGGGAGATCCCGCGGGGCCTATGTCTGCCTTCATAAGCCGAGCCTTTCCGACATGCCGTACCCCCGACACGATTTGTTGAGTTCGGACGACTATCTGCCCATTCGGTCGATACAGATCACCCGGGGATGTCCCCTCAACTGCGAGTTCTGCGCCGTGCCCAAGAACTTCGGCAGGGAATATCGGGTTCGCCCCCTGGACGAGGTCATAGGCGAGATCGCGAGCCTTTCCGAATATCTCTATTTTGTCGATGATAATCTGATGATCAAGCGGCGGATGTTTCGCCGTCTCTTTGAGACCATGACCGAGATGGACCGGCGATGGACCGGAATGGCGCCCCTGAGCATCGCATCGGATAGGAAGTATGTGGACCTCCTGGCCCGTTCCGGGTGCTGGTCCATGTACGTGGATGTGGGGCCCTGGATATCGGTAGGGCTCAAGAAGGACGTCTCCTCCCTGGGTGAGCAGGTCGGCAAGTATCTTGACTACATCGCGGTGCTGCAGGATGCGGGCATCAAGGTGATGGGGTCGTTTATCTTCGGCTTCGATCACGATACCGAGTCCATCTTCGATGTGACGCTGGAGTTCCTCAATAAAAGCGGTATCGTCGAGGCGGAGTTCCTCATTCTGACACCCTATCCCAAGACGCCGCTATACGAAAAGCTCGCACTGCAGGGACGCATCATCGACGAAGACTGGGGGAGGTACAACACCCGCCACGCGGTCTTTCGCCCGAAGCAAATGGCACCCGAGCAACTGGAAGAGGGAGTCGAGTATGTCTGGCGGGAGTTTTATCGGCGCAACAGTTGGGTCGATCACTCCCTGGAGGTCGACTGCCCCGCGAATGAGACACATAAAAAACTGATGGCCGCCGTTCCGAATCTCTTTCGCGACCAGGTGCAGCGGGCGATTCTTAAGACCATCAGGGACAGGGGGGAGGATGTACGGAGGCTCTCCGGGGACGACCTGACTGATATATGGCGTCATCATGACATGCCGATTATCTGGAAGATCGTCGAGGGGGCCGTCACCGAGGGTATGCTGGAGTTGGACATCGATGTGTAAGCGGCCGGGAGCGGGGGGATTGCGATCCGGCCGCCTCTCCTTTAAACAATAGCGCACAAAGGGGCGAATCATGTTTCCCATCGATTATATTCCGGCCGCCGATACCGTCGGCATCGTCGGCGGGGTGATGCTGCTTGTAACGCTGCTGGCCGCGTTTCTGTTCGTTCGCGCCCGGCTGGGGGGAAAAAAGAAGAAGGAGGCGAAGAGGCGTCACGGCTTCGTTGGATCGATCATCAAGGGACTGTTACTGCTCCTCTTTCTGACGGCCTCTCTTGCGATACTCCTCTTCGCCCTTCTGCTGCGGGCCCACGGGACCGTCGATGTTCGAAAGCCGGTGGCCGAGGTATACTGCCGGGATCTCTCCACAGACGCCGGGTTCGACCTCGATATGGAATACACTCCCGCGGGCGGCGATGCCCAGAAGCTCCTCTTGAGAGGAGATCAGTGGATGGTGGAGGGGTACATTATCGATTTCGACGGTCGCCTCACCATTCTGGGGATCACCTCCGGTTACCGGATTGTCCGTATCCGGGGGAGATACACGGACCCCGCCGATGAGGCCGCGTATCCGCCGACGATCTATTCAACAGCCTGTGAGCGATGGGACGGCCTGTGGCGGTACCTCTTTGAAAAGGGGGACCGGCTGCCCCTGGTGGAGGCGGTCTACGGAGCTGCGGTGTTCACCTACCCGGACGAGGACGATCGATTTGCCGTGTATATCACCTCGAACGGATTTACGCTCTCCCGTATCGAGTAAAGTCCGTGAGAGTACTGTTTTCCACGGTGTCAACGAGATAGGGGTTGCTAATTCTTCGGTTTTTGTGTATGGTACGTGGGATGCCCGCTCGTCGTCTCTGAGACGGCGAGTCTGTTTTGTGCAGCGGTTATATGGGAGAATGGACGCTATCGTGCAGGAATTTCATCGAATAAAACGCATGCCCCCCTATGTCTTCGCCGAGGTCGACGCCCTGAAGCTGGAGGCCCGAAGGCGGGGGGAGGACATCATCGATTTGGGGATGGGCAACCCGGACAAGGAGACGCCGCCCCACATTGTGGAGAAGCTCGTGGAGGCGGTCCGGAATCCCCGAAATCACCGCTACAGCTCCTCCCGGGGGATATACCGGCTCAGGAGCGCCGTCGTGGATCGATACCGGGAACGGTACAACGTTGAGCTGGACCCGGATGAGGAGGTCATCGTTACCATCGGCGCCAAGGAGGGTCTGTCCCACTTTGTCCTGAGTGTGGTGGAGCCGGGAAGCTCCGTTATCGTGCCCAACCCGACCTATCCGATTCACACCTATTCGGTGATTATCGCCGGGGGGGATATCAGGAGCATCCCGCTTTCGCCGGATCGCGATTTTTTCTCGGACCTCATGACGGCCCTCACCCTCATCTGGCCCCGGCCGGTCATGATGATCATCTCGTTCCCCCACAATCCCACGACCCGGGTGGTGGACATCGGTTTCTTTGAAAAGGTGGTGGAATTCGCCCGGGAAAACAACATCATCGTGGTCCACGATTTCGCCTACGCGGACATCGTCTTCGACGGCTACCGGGCACCCAGCTTCATGGAGGTGCCCGGGGCGAAGGACGTGGGGATCGAGTTCACCTCCCTCTCGAAGAGCTACAACATGCCCGGATGGCGGGTGGGATTCGCCGTGGGCAACCGGCGGCTTGTCTCGGCCCTCGCCCGGATGAAGAGCTACCTTGATTACGGGGTCTTCCAGCCGATACAGATTGCGTCGATTATCGCCCTGAACGAAGATCAGAATTGTGTGTTGGATATTTCCGAAAACTACAAGAAGCGCCGGGACGCCCTGGTGGACGGCCTGGGGAGAGCCGGTTGGGAGATCGAAAAACCGAAGGCCACCATGTTCGTGTGGGCAAAGATCCCCGAACAGTATCGGCATATGGGTTCTCTCGAATTTTCAAAATTCGTGCTCACAGAATCCAAGGTGGCCGTGTCACCGGGAATCGGATTCGGCATCCAGGGGGACGAATACGTCCGGTTCGCCCTGGTTGAGAACACCCAGCGCATCAATCAAGCGATCAAGGGAATCAGAAAAATATTATAAAGGGGGCGGGTATGTCCCAATCCAGAATGAAGCCGATTTCCATCGGTGTGGTCGGATTCGGCACGGTTGGAAGCGGCGTAGTCAAAATCCTCCTTGAAAACAAGGACCTCATATCCCAACGGGTGGGGCGGGAGGTTGTCGTCTCGAAGGTGGCGGATATCGATATTACGCGGGATCGGGGCTTTGCGGTCCCGAAGGACATCCTGACCGACGACTACAAGAACATCCTCGCGGATCCCGATATCGACATCGTCGTGGAGACGATGGGCGGCATCGGCACGGCCCAGAAGATGATCCTTCAGGCCATCGACAAGGAAAAGCATGTGGTCACCGCCAACAAGGCGCTTTTGGCCGAGGCCGGAGACGAGATATTCAGTGCGGCCTTTGAGAAGGGGGTGGATATCAACTTCGAGGCCAGTGTGGGCGGCGGCATCCCGATCATCCGGACCCTCAAGGAGGGTTTGGTGGGGGACAACGTCCGGTTCATCTTCGGCATCACCAACGGTACCTGCAACTATATCCTCACCCGCATGACCGAGGACGGGATGGAGTTCGCCGATGCCCTGAAGATGGCCCAGGAGCTCGGGTACGCCGAGGCGGACCCCACCCTGGACGTTGAGGGATTCGATTCCGCCCACAAGCTTGCGATCACCATCCCTCTGACATACGGGGTGAAGATACCATACAAGGACATCTACGTCGAGGGGATCTCCCACGTGGACGCCCTGGATATCACGTTCGCCGGTGAGCTGGGATACAAGATCAAGCTTTTGTCCATCCTGGTCAACACGCCCGACGGCATCGAGGCCAGGGTGCACCCGACCCTCATCCCGTTCCGCTATCTTCTCTCCAATGTCAACTACAACATGAACGCGTTTTACATCCGCGGCGAGGCGGTGGGGAACATACTCCTCTACGGCCAGGGAGCGGGGATGATGCCGACCGGCACCGCCGTGGTATCGGACGTCGTCGAGCTTGCCCGAAATGTATCCGCGGGCATCTCGGAGCGGGTGCCGCCCCTCTCGTTTCGCAACGACGCCATCAAGACCGTCTCGCCCAAGCCGATGGATGAGGTGACGACCAACTTCTACCTCCGCTTCGACGCCAAGGATCGGCCGGGGGTGCTTTCGAAGATATCCGGCATCCTGGGCGCCCATGACATCAGTATTGTTTCCGTCATCCAGAAGGGGAGGGCCGAAGACCTCGACACCGTCCCCGTCGTGATGATGACGCACGAGGCGAAGGAAAAGAATATCAGATCCGCCCTGCGTGAGATCGACGATCTGGATATCGTCGAGAAACCCTCCATCTTCTACCGGGTGGAGGATACGAACCTGAAGGAGAAGACACAGCCATGACCGATCACACTCCGACCGAATATCGGGGCCTCATCGACAGGTACTGGAAGCGATTTCCCATGAACGATCGAGGCTCCGTCATCACCCTCCTTGAGGGAAATACCCCCCTCGTCAGGGCGAAGAAGCTCGCGGATGCCGTCGCCCCCGGCGTGGAACTCTACCTCAAATACGACGGCCTCAATCCAACCTGCTCATTCAAGGATCGGGGGATGACCCTTGCGGTGAGCAAGGCAGTGGAGGAGGGATCCCAGGCGGTCATCTGCGCCTCCACCGGCAATACCTCCGCCTCCGCGGCGGCGTATGCCGCAAAGGCCGGCATTCGGGCTTATGTCCTCATCCCCCAGGGGAAGATCGCCCTGGGCAAGCTCTCCCAGGCGGTCATGCACGGCGCCACGGTCATCCAGGTGGAGGGGAACTTCGACGAGGCCCTGATGCTGGTCCGGGAGATATCGGAAACACATCCCATAACGATGGTCAATTCCCTCAACGAGTTTCGCATCATCGGTCAGAAGAGCGCGGCGTTTGAGATCATAGACGTCTTGGGCGATGCGCCGGACTATCACGCGCTGCCTGTGGGGAACGCCGGTAATATCACCTCGTACTGGATGGGGTATACGGAGTATTTCAAAGATGGTATCGCCTCACGACGGCCGAAGATGATCGGCTTTCAGGCGGCGGGGGCGGCCCCCATCGTGAGGGGTGAGGTGGTGACCAATCCGGAGACCATCGCCACCGCCATTCGCATCGGCAACCCGGCGTCGTGGAAGCGGGCGGAGCTGGCCCGTGATGAATCCGGGGGGCTCATCGACATGGTCACCGACGAGGAGATCCTCGAGGCTTACCGAATCATCGCCGCCACCGAGGGCATCTTCTGCGAGCCGGCCTCGGCGGCGTCAGTGGCGGGAGTGAAGAAAGCGGCGGGCCGAGGCATGTTCAAGAAAGGCGAGCGGATCGTTTGCACCCTCACCGGCCACGGTCTGAAGGACCCGGACACCGCCATCGGCGTGTCTCCCGAAACACATACCGTCAAGCCGAAGATGGATGACGTCCTCTCCGTCATGGATTTCACATGAGTGGTGGCATGAAATACGTCGTGCTTCTGGGGGACGGCATGGCGGATCGCACACTTACGGAGCTGGGCGGCTGCACGCCCTTGGAGGCGGCCCATACCCCGCACATGGATCGTATCGCCGCCGAGGGCATGGTGGGATCGGTGAAAACCGTCCCGATGGGGTTCGATCCGGGGTCGGACGTGGCCAATATGTCGGTGATGGGGTTTGATCCGTCGGTCTATTACACCGGCCGGGGGCCCGTCGAGGCTGCCAATATGGGCATCGCAATGAAGCCGGGGGACGTAGCGTTTCGTATGAACCTGGTCTCCCTGGGGAGGGAGCCGTCGGGTAAACGGATCATGGCCGATTACTCGTGCGGCCACATCCCCACCGAGGAATCCGCGCCGATGGTTCGGTCCCTGGAGATGAATCTGGGCGATTTCGAATTTCGGATGTATCCGGGCAGGAGCTATCGCCACATTATGATTTGGAGCAATGGTGTGGCCTCGGTCGTCACCACGCCGCCTCACGATATCCTGGGGGAGGAGATCGGCATGTACCTCCCCCACGGCGAGGGCGCAGGCCGCCTCCTCGACCTGATGAGGCGGGCGGAGATGATCTTTGCCGATCATCCGATCAATGCGGATCGCCGCCGACGGGGGGAGCCTGTCGCTTCGGCCCCCTGGTTTTGGGGGCAGGGTACGAAGCCGACACTCCCGGGATACCGGGAACGCTACGGCATTACCGGCGCGGTCGTCAGCGCCGTCGACCTGATCCAGGGGCTGGGAAGGCTGGCGGGGTTGGACGTCGTGGAAGTGCCCGGCGCCACCGGATGGTTGGATACCAATTATGAGGGGAAGGTGGCGGCGTCGCTTTCTGCGCTGTGGTCCGGGGCGGATTTTGTGTATCTCCACGTGGAGGCCCCCGACGAGGCGGGGCACGCAGGCGACGTCGATCTCAAGATACAGGCCATGGAGGATTTCGATCGGGAGGTGGTGGGCCCGATGATGGCGGGTCTCGAGGAGATGGGGCGATTTCGCGTTTTGCTTCTACCCGACCATCCCACCCCCATAGAAATACGCACCCACAGCTCGGAGCCGGTGCCGTTCGCCGTTTATGGTGACGGTATCGCGCCGTCCGGAGCCCCCGGCTTTACTGAGCGCATCATGGCTCATGGTCCGTTTATCGAACAGGGGCACACGCTGATGGAGATGTTCCTGGGGGCGGATGTGTGAGCGGGCCCCGAAAAACCCATCGATTCACCCTCCGGGTTCGCTATGCCGACGTGGACGCCATGGGATATGCCTATTACGCTCACTATCTGAGATGGTTCGAGATCGGCAGGACCGAGTTTTTGAGGGACCTGGGGACCACCTACCGGGAGGTCGAGGAGGGGGGCGTTCTGTTTCCGGTGACCGAGGCATATGTCAAGTACCTGTCGCCTGTGCGCTATGACGAGTTGATCGAAATACGCACCCGGGTCGCCTTCGTGAAGCGCGCCAGCCTGAAGCTGGAATACGAGGTGGCGGACGCCGAAACCGGCACTGTTCACGCCAGGGGACATACCGTTCACGCAGCCGTAGACGCCGGGGGAAACATCGTCAGGATCAACGAAAAGTTTATCTTTCTCATCAAGCGGGCATAAAACGGCCTCTGATCGGGAGGGGTACAGAGAATTTACTTGGAAGAATGCGGCCCGATACAATCATATTGTATTTGGGCCGAAAATGTGTTATATGTAAACATCGTTTAAAATGTACGGGAGCGACAACCATGTTTGGTTTAGGGACGACAGAGCTGATTATCATTTTGGTATTGGCTCTCATCATATTCGGAGCCGGAAGGCTGCCCGAGGTCGGCAGCGCCCTGGGGAAGGGTATCAAAAACTTCAAAAAGGGTGTTTCCAGCGTCAACGACGAGGTCGAGGAAGAGGAGCCGAAAAAGAAGGAGATCAAGGACGAAGCATAGTATCCGCGGCGGCCCGGCAGAATAGACCTACGCGAACACACTGAGGCGCCCCGATATGATGTCCCGACACGATAATTCGGCACGAGAACCCGGCGAGGCAACCGGATGTGACGGATATGCGGCATGTCGGGTGGTGAGGCCGGGAGAGGATCATGAAGCGGAGACAGGTCGTGATTGCTGAAACGGAAATTGAGAAGGCTGGCAGTGATTTCTGAAACAGGAACAGGGACGGCATAAAAAACAGAAAAATATTGAACTCTTTCTTGACACAATCCTGAAGGAGTGCTATAGTCTCACATTCATGACGCGGGGTGGAGCAGTCAGGTAGCTCGTCGGGCTCATAACCCGAAGGTCACAGGTTCGAATCCTGTCCCCGCTACCAACGATAAGGAAAACCCGCTATAAAGATTCGTAATTACTTCATCTTTTGGAGTGATTTCAATTTTTAGGCGGGTTTTTTCATTGGTCACATCAATACGATCAATCAATTTCCCCAGGATGGCCCGCGCCTTTTGGGGTCTTTTTATCATCAGTTCATCAAGCCGCCCCATAAGATTTCTGATAGTGCTGTCCAGTACCGCAACTCGGGGTTTATCTTTCGGCCCGTTTTTCAGTTCTTCATTTATTTCTTTTATACGGTTTTCAGCTTCTTCAATTCTGGTTTTTGTGGTGTCTGTGATGATGCCGCTTTCAATTGCTTTTATCAGGTTGTCAAGTTTTGTCTCCTGGTCTTTTAGTTCCTTTTCAAGTCTATTTCGCCTTTCCTTGCTATCATCCTTTGAAGCGTTTAAAATTCTTGTGACGCGGCTTTGTATATCATCAAAAAAGGAATCATTAAAAAGCTCTCCGGTGATTCTCGGTATTATGGCACTTTCAATTAGATTTTTATTGATATACACATTATTACTACATACCGACACACCCCGGTTCTTATATGAAGCACAAGCATATTGATTGTGTCCGCTTATGACGTAACTACTACCGCATTGACTGCATTTTAAAAGTCCACTTAAAGCGTATTTCGGACTTCGTCCTCCCCGGTATGTGTACGGGTTATTCTTTTTACCGACTTCGGCCTGTCGCCGCTTTGCGGCTTCCCATAGTTTGTCTGGTATGATTATCAGCTCCGGGCAATCAACAATAACCCATTCATCGCGGGGACGTTCAAAGCGTTTTCTTTTCCCAGTCTCCGGGTCTTTTATCCATTCGCTTTTATTCCAGATATATTTCCCTATATACTGCTCATTGTTCAGTATGCCGGTTCCCTTTTTGTTATCACCATAAACCGCAGAAAATGACCAGGTGCCGCCACGAGGGGAGGGGACTTTTTCGCTATTTAGTTTTTCCGCGATTTTATAAGTACTCAAACCTGATATATACATTTCAAAGATTCGCTTCACGATCTCGGCTTCAATCGGGTCAATCACTCTTTGCCCGCCGGTCGCCAGGGGATTCCCGAAGCGATCCTTTTTGGTGGGGTCAAAAGTGTATTCGATCTTGTACCCATAGGGACAGCCGCCTGCGTTCATGCCGTCCAGAGCGCGGCCTTTCAATCCGCGATGAGTCTTTTTCCGAAGCTCCCGGATGTAGAGCGAATCGACCATGCCGTGGAGCGTTATCATTTCTTCAGCGGTTTCAAGCGCCGTGTCAATCCCCTGGGAGATAAAGGAGATAAACACGCCCTTGAATTTTAGCCGGTGAAACGTCCTGAGCGCATCAATTGTATTTCGGGCAACCCGTGAAGTGTCGTCAACAAGAATCCTGTCAAAAGGCCGGGGATCGCTCATCACCTCGTTTATCATGAGGTTCAGGCCTTCCCGGTTATTCGTGCTGGCCCCGGATACGGCCCGGTCATAATAGATATGATCTTCAAGGACAGTCCATCCTTTTTTCGCGGCAAAGTCTCTACATTCGCGGACCTGATCTTCAATTGACTTTTCATCTTGGAGCTCAGTACTGTATCTTGCGTAAATAGCACAACGCATTAAAATAATCCTTTTTTTGATCCTTTTTTTGAGTTGAGATTGTTTATAAAGATTTAGCTTATACTATGTCTTGTAAAGACTCCTTGACTATTGATGGATCTCCAAATACTGTCTTGCCTTCTATTTCTATTGCTGTGCACATACCAAAGAGGTCAGAAAAAAAGATTTGATGGGTATACCTATTACCTAGAGAATCTTCAAGATGAATATACACTATATCATTACTGATTATTTCGTCATATATAGTTTCGGAATAGTCAAAGAATGGTGGCAAAGAATACTCGATATCTTTGGATGCACCCGGATCAATTACTTTGTTATTTTGTGAAGGTAGAAAATAAAGTATAGGTTCAAGTTTACCTTCTGTTCTTTTCATCAAAGTGATCACTCGGACCGAAACGGTTGAGGAAGAGCGATTGAAAAAACTAATTCTTAATGAATCGGCTTGTATTAAACCTGATATGTTTTTAGATTGAAAATTATATATTATCGGACCTATTTCTAAATCTGCAAAAGCGTAATCATATTGTTTTTTTAGCATGGCTAGTTCTTCTTTGGACAAAATATATGCTCTATAAATTAGAAATAAAGCAAATATGCTTATTATAGCTGCTAGCGTTTGAATAGTAGACAAATATTTTGTCAGAAAATTGTTCACATTTTCAATTCTTTCAAAATTTATTAAATATGACCAATATTCCGAATAGATTATCTGTACACCGTTGCTGACAAAAATATAAAATAAATTGGATAAATTTAAAATGATGCTGATCATATATAAGTATGTTAGGGATATAACAAAAAAATACATACAATAGTCCTAGAATAAGTTAAACCGTATTCCGAATTGTCTATCATGAAGAACTCTAGACAGCTTCATATATCTTCCCCTTCTTTGGAAAGCATCTATTTTGGTGTATAAAGTATTATTGAGTATATTGTCATTCTCAAAATAAAAGTCAAGTTTTTATAAAAGAAAAGGAGTGACAGAAGATTAATTCCGCCTTATGCTTGATGTTTGAGTGAGTAAGAAAGTGAGGACTTTTTCAGTCTTTATAACCATTCAATATCTTATATAGTCTCAGCAGAGTAAAATAAGGTGCATGATTTGTCCTGAACGAGACTTGAGTTGACAGTGGCCGTACCTCCCGGCATGTCAATGGCGGTTACACAGTCATAACCTGCCGATCCAG
>JAFGFE010000022.1 GCA_016931225.1 Candidatus Zymogenaceae bacterium | reverse complement strand
GAAGCCCGCCCATGCGGCGTATTCGTCGAACGTTCCGTTGAGCGCCGTGCACACCGGCGTCTCTTCCTTCAGCTCCGTGCAGTTGGAGCAGATAGGATTGTCGTATACGACGACATCACCTTCGGAATAGACCCGCCCCTTGCCGGTGGCCATCACGTAGATCTCCATCATCTTGAAAAAGCGCTCATTCGGAGGAAGGTCGGTCAGGTGATTGTACAGGCCCGCCTCTATGGATATTTTAGCCAGTCCCCTGCCGATTTGACGCATGATCGCCTTGGCCCCGGAGGTCCCCAGCACCTGGTAGTAGCTGGCGGTAATCCCCGAGAACTCTTTTTCGGTGTAATTTTTTTCCAGGGAGTAGTCCGGCTTGTTCTCCAGGAGGTAGGCGAGGCCCGCGTAGTTGAGAATAGACTTCAGGCCGTTGAGCCCCAAGATCTCTTCGGTGGCGTCGAGGGTCACACGAATCGCCACATTCGATACGGTTTTATCGCTCATCTGTCGGCCTCATTTCAAGAAAAGGGAAATAGCGGTAGAGAGCGTTTTATATGCTTTCAGTATAAAGGAAAAAAGTGCTGAAGAAAAGAAAAAACGTGTGCGTCTTCATCCATTACTGAAGAGGCCGCGGTGCGACGTACTGGAGATTGGAATGAAAAACACGCCGGGGGAGGCGTGTGTATAGTGCGATGATGCGTTCCGACGGTCGGCGGGAGATGGGGCGTGTGTGTCTCAGTATGCGTACATGTTCCCGTAGGGACGAAGGGATGTGGGATGGTACTTGTAAAAGGGTTGAGACATGATCTCCGTGTGATCCAGGTCGAAGTCCCGGGCGAAATCCAGGAGATTGTATTCTAAAATTTCCATTTCCTGGTCGGTGGGCGTTGCAACCCCCAGCTCTTTACCCAGATAGCGCCGCTCAACCTCTCCCCGGACGAAAATCGAGCCGCCGTGCATGCCGGTGCCCATAAAGAGTCCGGCAGTGGGGCGCTCCGGGTGATTGCTGTACATTCCCAGGAGTATCAGGCGGCCCCCCGCCATGTATTCGCCGAAGAAATCCCCGGCCTTGCCGCCCACGATGATGACCGGGACCTTTTCGTAGTATTCCTTCATATGGATGCCCACGCGGTACCCGCAGTCCTCCTTTATATGTATCTTGCCTCCCCTCATGGCGTAGCCGCAGACGTCTCCCGCTATGCCGTTGATGGCGATTTTGCCGCCGTCCATGGTGTTTCCCACGCCGTCCTGGGCGTTGCTGTGCACCCTGACGATGGGACCGTTCATGAACGCCCCCAGGTCCTGGCCCGGCGTGCCGTGGATGTCGATGCTCATCTCCGCCTTGATGCCGTCGGCGATGTATCTCTGTCCATTGATGTTGGTAAGCGTAAAATGCGCATGACCCGCCTCCGTCATGCGGCGAATGGCATGATTGAGGTCGCGGTAATAGATGCCGGCGCAATCGATGGTGACTGTGCCGTTTTCTGTGCTGATCGCGTGAGATATATCCTGCATCGCTGTCTCCAGTTTCTGTTTTTTCCGGATGGAATTCATCCGGGCATCCCGTTACGCCACGGTTTTTTTGCTGTCCTGTCGGGCGGAATCCAAGAGCGCGATTACCGGCTCTCCCGCGATGGGCGCCCAGACCTTGTCCGGATCGGGGCAGATTTCGCGGATGGCGCTTTCTTCGGACGACATGTATGTGACATCCCCCTTGACCGCCACCACCAGGGGGCGAAGCTTGACCCGGTCGTTCAATCCCACCAAGCCCTCGTTGTTTGCGAAGAGGATGGCAAACGGTCCGTTGAGGAGCGCCGGGCCGTATATCATTCGTATGGCTTCCATGACCTTTGCCTCTTCCGGGTCCGCGTATGCCAGCTCCTGCCAGAACGGCGAGGAGAGCGCCATGCACGCCACATCAATAGAGAGGCCGTGGCGGCGGATGAGGAGATCCAGCATGTACGCCACCACCTCGGTATCGGTCAGCAGGGTGCACTTGTAGCCGAACATCTCCAGGTATCGCTTGTTGATGCCGTAGGAGGATATCTCCCCGTTGTGAACGATGGACCAGTCCAGGATCGTGAAGGGATGGGCGCCTCCCCACCAGCCGGGGGTGTTCGTGGGAAATCGGTTGTGTGCGGTCCATATGTGGCCGGAATATTCCTCCAGCATGAAAAACTCGCTGATGTCTTCGGGGAATCCCACCCCCTTGAAGGCGCCCATGTTTTTCCCGCTGGAAAAGACGAAGGCCCCCTCGATGGTGTCGTTGATGTCCATAACACGGGAGACCATGATATCGTCGATTGAGGCGACTTTTTCTTCGATTCTCTTTTTTTCGGTATCGGTGAGCACCGGTTGAGTGAAGTAGCGCATCAGGCGGGGAGGGGACTCTATCTTCTCGGTTGGACGGGTGGGAATCTTCTCCTGCTGTTCGACGTCCATGTGTTTTCTCAGGTACCGCTCGGTGTTCGTCTGGGCGTCTTCGTGATCGTACATGATGTGGAGGGCGTAGAGATCCTTGTAGTCGGGATAGATGCCGTACGCGGCGAAGCCGCCCCCCAGGCCGTTTCCCCGATCGTGCTGGTTGGCGATGGATCGGGTGACCACCGATCCGGAAATGCGCTCGCCCTTTCTGTTGATGATGCCCGAGAGCCCGCAGCCGCTGATGTCCTTCTGGTAGTGATGGTTGCTCATCGTCCCAGCCTTTCCTTTCGTACGTCCGTGTCCAGATGAACGTGGCCGAAGTCCGGCGAGAGCATCCGCTCCTCCAGGCCCGCCACGTCCACACCGTCCCGAATGAGTCCCGCGAAAATCCCCGCCCGGGCCACATCCCCCACCAAAACAACGCCCAGAAGCCTTCCTTTGTCCAGCACCAGTTTTCGATAGGTCTCCGCTTCTTCATCAAGGCGTGTCAGCACGGTGAGGTCTTGATCCTCTTCCGGATTGACCAGGCCGATACTGATGGTATCCAGCCCGTAAAAACCGATGGCGTTCATGGGAAGGCCGCCCTCATAGGTTTCGTCGGCGCCGGCCATATTTCGGCCCGCCTGCCTTCCCTGCCGGTAGGCGTTGGGGAGGATGGGGGTGACCCGTTTCTCTTTCGCAATGATATCGTAGGCGGATGCCGTGTCTCCGGCGGCGTAGATATGCGTATCCGAGGTGGTGAGTGTGTCGTCCACCACAATGCCCCGGTCCACCGTCAGCCCGGCGGCTTCGGCCAGATCCAGGTTGGGACGCACGCCGATGGCCACCACAACGGCGTCGGTTTCGATCTCCGATCCCGTGCGAAGCCGCACGCCCGTGACGGCACTGCCGTCGGTGAGGACCTCGTCAACCGTATCGCCGGTGATGACGACGATTCCCGCGCGATCAAGGCGTTTTCTGGCCATTTCGCCGGCGATATCATCGAACGCCTGGGAGAGGACGCGATCCATCAGCTCAAGGACCGTCACCTGTACACCGATGTCGTTCAGCGCCTCCGCCGCCTTCAGGCCGATCAGACCGCCGCCAATGACCACGGCCTTCTGTATGGCGTCTTTACGCGTCAGTATCTCTTTGGCGTCCCGATAGGTGGTGAAGGTGAATATCCTCCGATCGGGATCCGGGGCGCCGTCGGTGCCGGTGATGGGAGGGAAGATCGGTACGCCGCCGGTGGCGATCAGGAGCCGGTCATAGGGGACCGTTTCCCCGTTCTCGAGGGTGACGAAGTTCTTTTTTGTGTCGATCCCCACGGCCGTGGCCCCGGTCTTCACGATTACTTTGAGGGAGTCGTAGAAATCTTTCTCCCGAAGTGGCATGCCGGAATCAGTGAGCTTGCCCGACAGCCAGTAGCTGATGCCCGGACGGGAGTAGGGGGGATGCATCTCCTCGGTAATCAGCGTTATTGCACCTTCCGTATCGACGCTTCGGATACCCTCCACGCAGCCCAGCCCCGCAACGCCGCCTCCGATTATCACGTAGTTCATCCCGCCTCCTCCTCTATGACGATGAGCGCACGATTGGGGCAGGCGGCCACGCACGCGGGCACGTCCCGGTCGCCGCACAGATCGCATTTGACCGATTTCTTGGCGTTTTTATCCATGGTGACCGCGCCGTAGGGACATGCCATCACACACGACCAGCATCCGACGCATTTTTCCTGGTTGACCGTCACCCGGCCGTCCGGATTTTTTTGCATGGCCCCGGTGATGCACGCCGAGACGCAGTGCGGATCGTCGCAATGTCGGCACGTGACCGACAGGGATACCGGCCCCTCCTCCTCCACGTGTGAGCGGGGCAGGGGACGCTTTTCCTGTTTGTACGCCTTGATGATGTCTTTCGTGTCCGAATGCTCGACGATACAGGCGATCTCGCACAGCCGGCACCCGATGCAGACATCCTCAACGGCGATGACATATCGGTGCTTCACGATGTCTTCCTCTGTTCATAACGGACGGCCCTCTCACGAGACGTCCCTCGGTGTTGTACGATGTGATATGATCGGTCAACATGATTACTCCCCGGCGTGCTTGACGCCGAGGATATCCATTTCCACGCGGCTGAGTCCCACGCCCCGGAGTTTTTCCCGGTTTCCCCTGAGGCTCTCGATGGCGTTCAGGCCCATGCCGCCCATCATCTCCTGGATTTCGTGGCCCCAGGCGTGTATCAGGTTCACCAGCCGTTCCGTGGCGATGTCCGGGTTGAGGCGCTTTGCCAGGTACGGATCGTTGGTGGTGATGCCCCAGGGACACTTGCCGGTATAACAGCGCTGACACATGCCGCACCCCATGGCGATGAGGGCGGCGGTGCCGATGTATACCGCGTCGGCCCCGAGGGCGATGGCCTTGACCACGTCGGCGCTGCAGCGGACGCTCCCCGCCGCCAGAATCGAGGCCTGGTTTCGTATCCCCTCCTCCCGGAGCCGGGTGTCCACCGCGGCCAGGGCCAGCTCCAACGGGATGCCCACATTATCCCGGATCATGGTGGGGGCGGCTCCGGTGCCGCCCCTCAGCCCGTCGATGGTCACGATGTCCGCCCCGGCCCGGACGATGCCTGAGGCAATGGCGGCCACGTTGTGTACCGCGGCGATCTTCACCGAGACCGGCTTGGTGTAATCCGACGCCTCCTTGAGGGCGTAAATGAGCTGGCGGAGATCCTCGATGGAGTAGATATCGTGATGGGGCGCCGGAGACAGGGCGTCGGTGCCGGTGGGGATCATCCTGGTCAGGCTGATGCCCTCGCCCACCTTCTCCCCCGGCAGGTGACCGCCGATTCCCGGCTTGGCCCCCTGGCCGATCTTGATCTCGATGCCGCATCCTGCGTTGAGGTAATCGGAATGGACGCCGAACCTTCCCGACGCCACCTGGACGATGGTCCACCGGCCGTAGTCGTACAGCGTGGGATGCAGCCCTCCCTCGCCGGTGTTATAGGCGATGCCGGTCTTCTTCGCCGCCCTCGCCATGGCCAGGTGCGCGTTGTAATTGAGGGCGCCGTAGCTCATGGCCGAAAAGACAATCGGGTATTCAAGCCTGATCTGGGGCTCAAGCGGAGTCTTGAGACGGAGCTTTCCGTCTTCCTTTTCGATCTCGAGGCTGTCCGGCTTTCGGCCCAGAAACGAGGTCAGCTCCATCGGCTCACGCAATGGATCAATGGAGGGATTCGTCACCTGGCTTGCGTCGAGCAGCAGGCGATCCCAGTAAATGGGGTAGGGCTTGTCGTTGCCCATGCCGGTCAGGAGCACGCCTCCGGTGGACGCCTGTTTGTAGACGTTCTTGATGTAATAGTCGGTCCAGTTGGCGTTCCCCTTGAAATCCCTCGGATTCTCCTTGATGGTGATTGCCCCGGTGGGGCAGAGGGCCTCGCAGCGGTGGCAGTCCACGCACTTGTCGTGGATTTCTCCCATGGTGTCGGTTTCGGGATCGTAGATATGGGCGCCGTAGGAACACTGGCGCTCGCAGACCCGGCATGAGATACAGAGATCCTCGTCCCGAACGATGACAAATTCCGAAAAGGTGTTGTATGGCGCCTGGTAGAGCACAGGGTAACCTCACAGGTGAAAAAGCGTTCTATTGAGAAAGACCGTTTTTAGCCGATGAACATCGGTGAAACGGCGTCTTACAATCTAATGCAATAGCAATGCCATAAATCGCCCGAAATTTCAAGAGGTATCTGATGCGGTTCGTACTGTGTGGCTTACAACAACTTGAAAAGATTGATGTATTTTTTCGCCTGACACAGAGCGATACCGCATGCGGTGCATGTGAAACCAATAAATATACCATTTCCCGAAAAATAACACAATATTGTTCGACATGTGACAAAATTGTAATTTTTTTGTCGATTCCCATGACGCACGTGAAGGTATCGGAACAGTGTGGTGACACAATCGAGGGCGCTCGCCGGCGGGAAAAGGCGAGAGCACACCGTTCATTTCCCTTCGTTTTCGCACATTCTTCTTGTACGGATAACGGCCTCATGATACAATTGCACACATAACATACGACATATAAGGAACCTCATTACCACCCACACAAATCGGGTGGTTCGCAATATCGGTACCCGCCTTTCGCTTTTCTCATTCTCGATTGACAGCGATACGACAATGAAAGGAATCATATCATGAAAGTTACGCTCATCGAGCCGACCAGCCCGGATTTCCATATTTTTTCCCTGTATCCCCTTCCCCGGCTGGGGACGGTGCTTCTGGGCACCATCCTGAAGGATCAGGGGCACGACGTAAATGTGATCGTTGAATCCATGGGGGAGATTCCCTGGGACGACGTGACCGGATCGGAGCTTGTCGGGATATCGACCACGACCTCCACGGCGCCCCGGGCCTACGAGATGGCCAAGACCCTTCGGGAACTGGGTATCCTGACGGTCCTGGGCGGATCGCATGTCACCTTCATGCCCGAGGAGGGAATGGTGAACGCCGATTTCGTTATCCGGGGCGAGGGTGAGCGATCGCTCCCGATGCTGGTGGACGCGCTGGAGGGAAAAGGAAGCCTTGTCGATGTGCCGGGGCTCTCTTACTGGCACGATCAGCAGGCGGTTCACAACCCGGTCGATCAAAACCTCATCGACCTCAATGAGCTTCCCGAGCCGGACTTTACGCTCCTCGGCACCAACATGTTTCATAAGAAGGGGTGGACACGGCGGGTGGTGCCGATACAGACCTCCCGGGGCTGTCCCTACAACTGCAACTTCTGCTCCGTCACTCGGATGTTCGGGCGCAGGATGCGCTATCGGGACGTGGAGAGCATTATCACCGAACTGAGGACCTACGATCACAAGAAAAACTCGATATTTTTCTACGATGACAATTTTGTCGCACATCCCAAGCGGGCGAAGCTGCTGCTTACCCGGATGATCGAGGAAAAGTTCTCTTTCATCTCGTCCGCCCAGATTCGGGTGGAGGCGGGAAAAGACCATGAGCTTTTAAAGCTGATGTACAGGGCTGGTCTGCGTACGGTTTTTTTGGGGCTTGAGAGCGTCTCCCCCGCGAGCCTCGAGGGGATGCAGAAGAAACAGACACTGGAGGATATGGAGGAGGGTCTGAGAGGATTTCGGGAGCACAACATCAGCGTCCACGGCATGTTCGTCTTCGGGTTCGACCAGGACGACCAAAAGACGTTTTCAGAAACCGTGAGGTTCGCAAAAAGAAACGCCATCGATTCGGTGCAGTTTCTCATCCTCACGCCGTTCCCGGGCACGCCGGTATATGAAGACCTGAAAAACGATGATCGCATCATCATTCGGGACTGGAGCTTCTACGACGGGCATCATGTGGTCTTCAATCCGAAAAAGGTGGAGCCGTACTGTCTTCAGAAGGCCCAGATAACGGGACACCGCAGATTTTACTCGACCCTGGAGGTGATCAGACGCTTCTATCGGTTCGACTTTTTCAACGCCCTCGTCGCCGCCTACGCCAAGCGGCTGACCAGGACCTGGGTGAAGGAAAATAAATTCTACCTGAAGGTCATGAAGTTTCTGAAGCCCCAGGGCAAGTATGAGCTGAATATCGATCTGCGCAGGACAACCAGCGACATTAAAGAGAATGTCATGAAGGTAATCGAGCGGGCGTCCGAGACGGTGCGCCGGGCGACACTGGCCGCACAGTCAGGAAGCGATACCACCGATAGCACAGACGGTATGACTCCGGGGGCGAGATGACACAGGGCTCTGGCCCATCGTTCACAAACAAAGGATAAAAAAATCGCGCAGTAATAACGCGCATATACACCAACGCCCCCGTCGTCGCCGATGGGGGCGTTTTCGTTTATTTCATATCTTCTCGGATTGGTCCGTGTTATTTTTTGTGGGCCGCGGCGAAGGCCTCGCCCAGTATGCGCCAGACCGCCTCGTGATCCTGGCACTTGTGGTTCCAGTAGGCGCTGCCGTTGTAGGCCCATGCGGCGATGTTCTCCACACCCTCCTCGACCATGATCTCCACGGCCTGCTGGACCTCCTCCTCTCTCCCCTGCCAGATGAGAAAGGCCTGTACCCAGAGCTGGGCCTCGATGCCTTGCCGGGAAGAGAGATCCATCACCCGCCGGCACGTCGAGCGGACGTATTCGTCCAGGGGCTTGTCATGGATCATCCAGTACGGATCGGTGCCGAAGACGTCGAGAGATTCGATGGCGGCGACCTTATCCCATGAGGAGGTGCCGTACAGCGGATTTTCGTCGGGGAGAACGCACACGATGTTTTTCATTCCCTTTTCATGGGCGTAATCACACAGCATTGCCAGAAACGACACCACGTTATCGTCCCGGAAGCGGATGACATCGTCGTCCATGACCGTCGGCATCTCCCGATTGAACTTTTCAAAAAAGAGCTTTGTGCACCGCCCGCAGCGGCAAGACCACTCGTCCGGCCTCGGATCCCGGAAAAAGACGTCGGTGGTGAAGTGAAAGTGGGGCTCGTCCCAGAAGACGGCGTCGGCGCGGGTTTCGGCCGCCGAGTCGACCCAGGAGCGCATGAACTCCCGAAACGGCTCGCTGTTCAGGCACGCCAGGGGCGCGTGGGAGCCGTCGGCGTTTTTCTGGCACTCCTCGGGATGCTCGGCGATGAAATGGGAATAGGGCTCCGGGCCGCCGAATACCCGTCCCAGGCCCCAGGGATTGATATAGGTCTCCATCCCCATGTCCCGGGTCATGGCCACGATGTCCCGCATGACCAGCGAGTTGAAGTTGAGGTCGTACTCCGGATAGCAGTGAACCACGAAGGTGCAGGAGTGATCCACCATGTCCTCGAGGTCCTCGCGGACGTGGCGGAGGTTTCTCGTTTCAAAGTACGCGACTCCCGTTTTCATGATGATCCTTTGTTTTATACACTCAGATCAATGGGTGTCCGTCAGGTTCAGGCCCACCACGCCGACGATAATCAGCCCGATGGAGACTACCTTTAGGACGCTCATCGGTTCCTTGAAATACAAAAAGCCGACGACGGTGATGAGAGCCGTCCCCAGCCCGGACCAGATGGCGTACGAGACGGCCACGTCGATCTTCTTGAGGCACAGGCCCAGGAAGACGAAGCTGACGCCGTAGAGGATGAAGGTCAGCACTATCGGCACGATTTTCGTCATGCCGTCGGACAGCTTCAGAAAGACGGTGCCCGCCACCTCGGTCAGAATGGCCAGTAGCAGGTAAAACCAGTAGATTCGGTTCATGGGACCTCTCCCGCGTCGGAAAGGATGCGATCGTAACGGTATTGCCCGGACGAATGAAAGCGGCGATATACTATCATGATCTTTTCTGAAATACCACAGAAAATAAAGGCCCCCGCCGCATCCCTGTGTTTTCGTTTCCGAAAAAAATGTGATAAGATGCAAAAAAAACGGCGATGAGAAAGAAGTTGGACGGACATCGTCCTGGATCGCATATTCACAGACACGGGGGACGACGAGGATGACAGATGATATCTATCGAAAGCTGCAGCGAAGGCTGAATAACTATTCCCTGGGGTTTCCGGAAACCCAATCCGGGGTCGAGCTGGAGATACTCAAGCTCTTGTTTTCGGAGGAGGACGCGGAGCTCTTCCTTGGTCTGAGCCACGCCCTGGAGACGCCGGAAAGCGTCGCGAATCGGCTGGGGATGGACGGGGACACCACCGCCCGACGCCTGAAGGAGATGGCGAAAAGCGGACTTCTCTTCCGGCTCGAAAAGAAGGGGGAGGTCAAATACGGCGCCATTCCCTTCGTCCACGGGCTCTTCGAGTTTCGGGTAAAAAACCTGACGCCAGAGATGGCCCGACTTGTGGATCGCTACTACCAGGAGGGCTTTTTCCGGGCCGTCGGCGAAAGCGCCGAATACTTTCTCCGGACCGTGCCGGTGATGGAATCGATTCCGGCGGGACAGAGAATCGCGTCATATGAAGACGCCGCGGCAATCATTAAAAGCAAGGACCTCATCGTCGTCACCGATTGCATCTGCCGGAAGCTTCAGGACACCCTAGGGAAGGGATGCGGCAAGGTCATGGAGGCGTGTTTCATGTTCGGCTCCATGGCACAGTATTATCTCGATCATAACCTGGGCCGAAAAATCGACGCGGACGAGGCGCTTTCCATCCTGCAGCGCGCCCGGGAAGACGGCCTCGTCACCCAGCCCGCCACGTCCCGAAACCCGTCGGGGATGTGCAACTGCTGCGGGGACTGCTGCGGCGTGCTGAGCTCCATCAAGCAGTTTCCAAAGCCCGCCGAGATGGTCATATCCAACCATCGGGCCGCCGTCGACCCGGACGACTGTACGGGCTGCGGCGTCTGCATCGACCGCTGCCAGATGGAGGCGATCGTCCTTTCCGAAGGGAGCGATGCGGCCCGGGTGGATGAGGATCGCTGCATCGGCTGCGGCCTGTGCGTGACCGACTGCCCCACCGGCGCGGCCGCCCTTCACCTCCGGCCCGAGGCCCAGCTTAGGGCCCTCCCGGCCGATACGTCGGAGCAGTTTTTCAGCATGGCAAAGAAGAGGGGCCTCGTATAGAAGGATGACGACGTTTTTATCGGCACCGGGCGCTCCCCGCCCGGACCTCTTGTTTATGCGGAAAATTACATTATTTGGCATCACACACGGGAGGAGACTTATGACCGAAAGGGACGACCGAACGGACATGATGAAGCTCCAGAACGCCGCTGCGGCCGCCGGCGGGTTGGCGACGCCCGATGGGGCCGCAGCCGCTGGAAAGATCATCTCCCTGGAAGGCTGCTGCTATCTCGGCCTGGGGCGTTTCATGATACCGATCCCCCCCTGTTTGCTCAGGAGGGGGCTGAAGGACGGCGCCGGGAAGGGTCGAAAGAGCCTCAGGTTCATGACGCCGAAGCATCACCTGGTCCGGGATTTCGTCGTCACCGAAATCCCTCGGAGGGGGAAATCCCTCTCCCCGGACTACATCGCGGGGGAGCTTGCCATGTCCAGAAACGAGTTGGACGTGATCGTCGACGAGCTGGAGGAGCACATGGTCTTCCTCTACCGCGTCGATGGCGAGAACGTGACCTGGGCCTACCCGGTCACCGCAGAGCCCACACCCCACCACATGACGTTCTCCACCGGGGAATTCATCTACGCCGCCTGAGCTATCGACGCGATAGCGGTGCCCTTCGTGCAAGGGCAATTATTGCAAAGGCGTATGGCGTTCGAGTTGAGGAGTTCATGCTGGGCCACGGGCGATCCGGTGGACATCGATTTTGACAGCGATATGAACTACTCGGTCCGCACCGACCCGGACCCCCGGCTCTTTGTCCCACTGGTTGATATCCCGAACCTCGACGAGCCGAGTATCGTCGACGCGTTCTGACGGAAGTCGGTATTCTTCCGGTCGGAAGAAGAGGCGAAAACACACCGGCGGAAACACTCCGATCAGCGGGGACTCTATCTGAACATCGAACAGAGCATCTACATGACCCGGCTCATCCAGGGGGCCATTTTCGGCCTGGGCGATCGTGACATTGTCGTGTTCAACAGGAACGGGTAACGGTGCTCCCGCCCGAAGCGGACTGGAGAGAGGCAATCGGAAACACATTCGGGGGGCGATTTTGAAGAATCGCCCCCCGAACTTTTTTAAAAAATGGTTTGACAATCGCTTTCGTGGTTGGCAAGGTGGGCATACCACGTGGGTTCCAACGAAAGGAGGACGCCATGCCGAGATCATTTTTCCTGACGCCCAAGAAATCCGACGTGCTCCACAAGGCATCCGTCCGGGTGCTGGAGCAGACCGGCGTGAAGATCGGTCACGAGGAGTCAATCGACCTCTACCTCTCCGCCGGGGCGAAGAAGGACGATGATGGCCGCGTCCTCATCCCCGCCCGGCTGGTGGACGAGGCGCTGGAGAAGATCCGCTGTCGATACAAGGACGACGTCCGGTGCATGAAGCTCTACGACCGGGACGGGGAAAATCCGATAAAAATCGAGATGGGAAAGACCTATTTCGGCACGGGGTCCGACGCCCTCTACAACATCGACCTGGACACGCACCGGCGGAGACACTCAGTCCTCTCCGATGTCGCCGCCAACGTCACCATCGCGGACAGGCTCCCCGGCTTCGATTTCATCATGTCCATGGCGCTGCCGTCGGACGTCCCGCCCACGCGGCTCTATGCCGCGGTCTTCGCCGAGATGGCGAAACACACCACCAAGCCCATCGTCACGACGTGCACGGGGCTTGCGGATCTTTCCCAGGTGCACGAAATCGCGAAGATCACGGCGGGGGACGCGGAGACCCTTCGAAAAAAACCCTTCTTCATCGCGTACCTCGAGCCAATCTCCCCCCTCATCATGGACGACGCAAGCTGCGAGAGGCTGCTGTTCTGCGCCGAGAACCGGGTGCCGATGCTCTACGCCGCCGGGGCAAACTGCGGCTCCGGCGCCCCGGTGACGCCCGAGGGCGGCGTGGTCCAGGGCGGGGCGGAGTGCCTTGCGGGGCTGGTGCTGGCCACCCTCAGAAGAGACGACGTCCAGTTCATCTACGGGGCGAACACCTCGGCCATGGACATGAAGTCCACCATCGTCTGCTACGGCGATCCGGTCTGGTTTCGGACCGTCGCCATGTACGCGGACCTGGGGAGGTATTACAAACTTCCCACCTGGGGCACCGCCGGCTCCAGCGACGCCTTTTCCATAGACGCCCAGGCGGCGATGGAGGCGTACGAGGGCATCAGCCTTGCGGTGATGGCCGGGACCACCCTGGCCCACGACGTGGGCTACCTGGCCCACGGCGAGCTCTACGACGCCCGGATGCTGGTGATGACCGACATGATGATCGGCCGGGCGCGGCAGATTTTCAAGAAGGTGGATCTGTCCGACGACGCCCTGGCGGTGGACGTGATAGACGACGTGGCGAGATCGGGGGGGCTGTACCTCACCCATCCCCACACGTCAAGGAGCTTCCGCAAATCCCTGTGGCTGCCGCCCAAGTACATCAACAGAAAGCACTTCGACCTGGATAAGGAACACGACATGGCGGATTTGATGGGGGATGAGGTCAAAAACATCCTCGAAAAGCATACGCCGAAGGCGCTCTCCGAGGACAAGGTAAAGGCGATCGACGAGTACGTGGCGGGGTTGTAGGGGGAAAAGAGTAAGAGAAGATACGGCCGGGGGGACAATAATTTCAATGAGAATACAGGACGGGATACGCACGATTTTAAAGGGGTTCAAGAACCTGCTTGGCTCGGGTTTGTACCTTTTGTCGGCGGGATTGGCGCTGGAGGTCTTGACCGTCGCCCTTCGCCGGCACGTGTCCTTTCCCGTTTCTCTGACCAGGGAAATCCAAATCGCCCTGACGATCCCCTGCGTCGTTTTCTGCGTGGCGGGTATGATGTGGTTTCGCTCCACCCTGCACCTGATAAAAGTCAACCTGATGGGCGGTGAGAACAGGCTGGTAACGTGCGGGCCGTTCAATTACGTCAGGCATCCGCTCTACGCCACGCTCATGATAGCGCTGCCGCCGCTGTTGGTCATCTGGTGTGCCGATCTTCTGTTCATCGCGCCGTGGGCGGCGCTGTTCATCATCGCCCGGTATATTGTATTGCTGGAAGAGAATAGACTGGTCAGGCTGTTCGGCGAAGAGTACGAACGATACCGGCGGCATGTCCCGGCGTTTGTGCCCTACAAGGGGGCCGGGGGTAAGCGTTATCGGGAGGAGGGCGGTGGTGGTGATTTCGGGGGGAACGGCGAGGGGGTGGACTGACCGCTCGCTGGAAACAACGTGGCATAGTGGACCTGGTGGGGATGAGGTGAAGAATACACTTATAAAGTACACGCCCACGCTGTTATCGGATGAAAAGGTGAAGGTGATAGGCGAGTACGTGGCGGGGTTGTAGGGTCGAAGAATTGGATTGCAAGGTTCCTTTATACACAAAACACCTTGACTATGTTCTTCATACGCCTTAAAATAGCATTATCATATACTTATTACTATATTATTACATAGTTGCATTGTAGGAATATCTTTCTGAAAATAGAATCAATCTTTTAAGAAAGGGAGTAAAGAAAATGTCAGAACATAGTGGTGAGAAATGGGAAAAAGGTGATGAAAAGAAATTGAAAAGAATGGCGAATAGCAATGTGCCAACAAAGGTAATAGCAAAAGAACTTGGACGCACAGAGCAAGCTATATATAATAAAGCAAGTGAACTTGGAGTCTCTTTAAAACCAAAAGATAAGTAGAACTTTTTTTTTCGAACAATCAAAGCTGACAACAAAGATATAAAAGATTTATACAGGCAAATGCTTCAGACAAGTGAAGAATTTGATAAAGCACTTTATAAAACTGCTAGTTCTAGCAGTCTTTTATATAGTGTATCAGAAACATCAAATATTCTTTTTGAGAAAATTGCAGAATTGTCTAATCAACAGGAAATGTTTAATAAAGCTATTGCAGACGCACTTAGTGCTTCAGATCTTATGAAAGGATTTCGAGAACTTAGAATAAACTATACTTTTTTAGAAGAGGCAACAAGGTCAAATAAATCTTTAGCAGAGTTTGCAGAGAACAATAGAATTATTGCAGAGTCTATAAATCGAAATTTTTTAAATCTTGCTACTATTGAGAGGAATTACATTAATTTTGATTTAAAAAACGCTTTTTGGGGACAATTAAATGAAGTAACGATAAATAGCCTGGGAAGTACAATTGAGAACATGGATAATGCTTTTCTAAGCCTAGTTAATAACATAAAAGAAATACTAATAGATAATGATAAGATAATCTCGCTATTTGATTTCGCAGCAAAGGAACTAGTTTTATCAAGACAGACGCTATTAGTTTTTGATAAGGATAATAAATTTAAGAGTTTTGAAACATTTGAAGGTACTCCCTCAACGGTTGATGTTTTATCTGAAGTTGAGGAATTACTTGCACAAATGGACCCAAATTTCAGAACAATGCTTAGAGGCGCTATTGATGCTTCAAAAAGTAGTAATCCAGATAAAACAAGACATTGTTTTTCTTCATTGCGTGTATTATTGACTCACGTGCTTCATGAGATTGCACCTGAAAGTGAAGTGATGGAGTGGATATGTATAAATCAAAAAAAATCCGTACAATATATTCACGATGGTAGGCCTACAAGGAGAGGACGATTATCATACTTTTTTGATAAAACAGATCAGAGCGAAAGTAATAGCAATATACCTGATTTTGTTGATAAAGATATAAAGTGTATATTGGAAATAATTGAAATTTTACATAGTGTTCATAGTAGGTCTTTAGAATATTCTGATGAACAAATTGATATTGTTATTTATAATGTGAGTTCGAAATTGCATTTTTTACTAAAAAAATATTACTCACTAAACTGATAGAAACATCTATTCAAAATTGCTTAAACACCCCCCACACAAACCCCATCACCAGGTCGAAGTGCGCCAGGAAGAAAAACGCCGCCAGGCCCACGGCGATGGTCGCCAGCAGGTTCTTCGTAACGACGCCGGTGCCGGTGGCGATCAGCGCCGCCGCCAGGTACGGGTTCTGGAGCGTCACCTCCCACTCGCCCCTGGGCAAAAGCACCGCCGGCACGGTGATGGCGATCAGCACCGCCGGGGGGATGTAGGGGAGCGCGTCCTCCAGAAGCGGGGGCATCCGGAACCTGTCCGCCAGGCCCAGGAGCACATAACGTATCCCGAAGGTCACCGCCATCATACCGAGGATCATCACCGCTTCCCACGCCCTCATATGCTAGCCCTCCTCTTCGCCCGCCGGGTCTTTTCCGTCACCATCCCCGCGATGATGCCCACAAACGCCGAGACGATGATCCCGAGCTTATACGGCATCCCCAGCGTCATCAACGACGCCGCCCCCGCCGCCAGCACGCACACCACCATCGGGATGCCCTTGACGAACGGGATCACCATCCCGATGAAGGTGATCGGCATCGCCACGTCCAGCCCCCAGTTCGACGCGTCGGGAATCCGATCCCCCAGGACTACCCCCAGGTAGCACCAGAGCTGCCAGTCCAGGTACATGATGAGGGACGAGCCGAGCTGGTACCAGTGCTTGAAGGGGGAGTCGTCGGTCTTCGCGTACCGGTGGACGGAGACGGCGAAGGCCTCGTCCGTCAGCCAGAAGGCCAGCGGTATCCGCCACCGCTGGGGGAGGTCCCGCAGATGCGGCAGCAACGTGGCGCTGTAGAGGAGATGGCGGAGGTTGACGATGAAGGTGGTCAGGATGATAACGGAGACGGGGGCACCCGCCGCCACCAGGCCTGTGGCGATGAACTGGGCGGAGCCGGCGAAGACGAAGAGCGACATTCCCATGGCCGCCGCCACCGAGAGCCCCGAGGTGACGGTCAGGGCGCCGTAGATGAGGCCGAAAGGAAACGCCCCCAAGAGCAGCGGGATCGTGTCCCGGACGCCGGCGAGAAATTCCCGCGTCCTGGTGTGTGTGGGGGGGGTGTCGTTCATATCCCGCATGGGCCTCATGTGTGCAACCGGGATATCCGGTCGGTGATGATGAAACGAAAACGAATCGCTGAGTATAGTATGCTTTTGTATTTTTTACCGGCGGCAAGGCCGCGGGCTCCTCGATGGGGCAAGCTGCGTTGTGCGTTCCCGGCTACATCTCCACGGGGCTGTGGGGGGAGACCCCGTCTATCCCCCGAATTTCATCGTACACCCGTGTGGCCCCGGGGCGTCCCTCGTCCATAATCCCCCGCCGCCCGATGAGGCACCCCACGGAGATGAACAGCTCATCGACGATCTTGAGCTTGTTCTTCACGAGCGTCGTGCCGGTTTCGGTATTTTCGACGATCATGTCCGCGTCCTCCGGCAGCAGCGCCTCGGTGGCGCCGTAGGTGGGGATGACGCGGTAATGGGAAAACCGCCGGGCCATGGCAAAGCGGTCGGCGATGTTGACATATTCCGACGCCACCCGGAAAAACGGCGCGGGGAAATATCCCTCGCCCACGAGGCGGTTAATCCCGGAAAGGTCGTCCGCCGGGGTGTCTTCCGTGACAACCGCAACGATCCGCACCCGGCCGATGCCGAGGTCCAAAAGCCCCGCCACGGGACTCTTCGGGAAGCGAAAGAGGTGGTCGTACAGCCAGTCAACCCCGGTGAGGGCCAGGTCGAAGTTCCCCAGGGCCACCTGGGCGGGCATGTCCTGGGGACGGATGACCGTCACCTCCACGCCGTCCAGGTTCACTCTCGGGCGGCGGAGCGGCCTTCCCGGATCGTAGCCGGAAAGCTCGATGCCGGTCTTCTCAAGAAGCCCGATGATGTGTTTCTGCTGATGCCCGTCGGGCAGGGCCAGTCGTATCATCTCCCCTCCGTGAAGCGGCCCAGTATCAGGCTGAGATCCTTTTTCTCGAACGATGTCCGGTTGGCGATGAGCGTGGCCACGGACGGCATGATCCTGGCGAGGGGCATAAGCCCCAGCTTTTCGACCTCCGCCTCGCCGTCGCCGTTTTCCGAGGGCACCCGCACCACGGCGATGTCCGCGCTGTGGGGGATGTAGGCGTGGGCCGCGCCCCAGACCGGGAAGACCCGGTAGCGGGGAAAGCGTTGCTCCCGGGCGAAGCGCTCGGCCAGGTTCGGATATTCGCTGACGATACGGATGAATTCGCCCCGGCGGTCCGCCCGGATGTCTTCCAGCGTCTTCCCCGGCGCCCCGGCGGCGAAGAGGGTCTCGTGCCGATAGCCCATCTCCGCCACGGAGACGATGTCTATGAAGCGAAAGCCCGCCGTCAGCTCCTCGATCCAGTCCCGCCCGGCGATGCCCACATCGTAGTTCCCCACCGCAACCTGGATGGGGATGTCCTTTTCGGAAAAGACCTTGACGAACACGCCGGAAGGTTCCTCCGAGCGGAGGCGATAGACCCTCGACTTCTCGTCGTATCCGGGCACGATGAAGCCCCGGGACTCCATGAGGCCTGCGATGTCGGCCATGAGGCTTCCCTTGGGCAGCGCAAGCTTCAGCTCCGCGTCGCTACGTGAGGGAAGAGGGGACATCGGAAAGCCGCTCCGTGGGATGATGGGTGATGGTGCCGCTGTCGGTATCGGTGACGTGGAGGGTACCGTTTTCAAACGTCACGTGCCAGCGGAAGTTGGAATGATCCTGGGCGATGCCCGCCACCTCGGCGATGAAGCCGGCGTCCCGGAGGTGACACACACAGGCCCGGGCGAGGTTTAGGTCGTCCCCGGGCATCACCAGCACCCCCCGGCGGGAGAGCGCGCGGATGAAATCGGGGCACTCGATGAGCCGATCCACGCGAAGCGCAAACCCCACCGCCCGGGCGCGGGTTTCGCCGTCGCTGAGAAGATCGATCAATCCGTCGTACCGACCGCCGGAGATCAACAGGTCCTTTCGCTTCGTCCTCTCCTTGTCCGGGTATATCTCCATCACGAGCCCCGTGTAGTACTCGAAGACCAGCGGCAGGGCGAAGGTGATCTCGAACGGGATATGGGCCGCCTCCAGCGCTGCAAGGGAGGAGGAGAAATCCTCCAGCGCCCGGGACGTCTCGTCTGTATTGGGGAGGTACGCCGTGATATTCTTGATCAGGTCCGCCGACGATGACGACAGCTCAAGAAGCCCCAAGAGCTTCTTCATGCCCTCGATGTCGGAAAGGCCCTTCAAACCCTGGATGTTCCGGGTGCGGATGTATTCGGTCACCTCCCGGCGTCGGGAGGCCGAAAGCTCCATCGTCCCCAGGACGGCGCGAATCAAGGGCGGGTATCCCACCCTGAGGTGCGGCGCCTCGAACCCGAGCTTCGTCAATACCGACAGCGCCATCGACGCCACCTCCGTATCGGCGTGGGCCCTGTCTCCTCCCGCGGCGTCCAGGTATTCCGCACCGCACTGCCAGTGCTCCGAGGTGCCGTCCTCGTCATACGCAAAGGTATTGGATATATGAAAGAGCCTCGCGCGCTCATGCCCGGCAAGCCGCTCGATGAAAAGCCGCCCGATGGGTATGGTGCCGTCGGGCCGCAGTACCACCCGCTCGCCGCTCCAGCCGTCCCAGTCCAGAAACGAGTAGAGATCCTCCAGCATCCCCGGGTCCAGGGTGCCGGCGGCGGTAAAGAGCGAGAGAGGCTCGATGGTGGGGGTGCGCACCTCCTGGTATCCCCACCGGATGGCCTCCTCCCGGAATACCCGCTCGGTGTATCGAAAGCGTAACATGTCCGTGGGGAGCAGGTCCGCCCCCCGCCTGGTGTCGTGCATGGTCTCCTCACATAAAACTTTTCATTTATATCATATTATGAAAAAAAGTCAAAATTTTTCAGTTGACTTTTCTCCGAGACAATACTATCATTTTAAATTCCAAAATGCTCTTGTGGTGGGTATAGCTCAGGGGTTAGAGCGCCAGGTTGTGGCCCTGGAGGCCGAGGGTTCAAATCCCTCTATCCACCCCATTTTACACACACCGAGCAGGGGGGCCAAGAGGGGGGGCAGGAGGCGGAGAGAAGGGGAATACAGGGAAGGATCAGGGAAGGATATACGGCCTCAATTGAATGCTCGATAGGAATACAGCTTCGGCGGAGCACCCATCCCGTCGAAAACAGGGCCCCGCGGGGCCTTTTTTTATGGACGCGGGGATTCTCACCCCGCAAAAAACGTAACCACAGACTCATGGGAAAAAAACGGAAGAAAGATCACCCCATCCCCTGCGATTATCTGGCGCCGGAAAAAAGCCGGCGGCCGGAAATCCTGTACCGGGCCGTTCGGCCCCACCTCGCATCCGGTGAATCCTACCTGGACGCCACCTGCGGCTACGCCGTCCTGGCCGATTACATCATCCCCGCCCACGAGCCAGCATCATACACCGGCTTTGACATGAACGAAAAGGTCATCGACTACTGCCGGGCAAGACACCCGAAAGCAACATGGACCGTCTCGATGGCGCGGTACTTTCCCATAGAGACCCGCTTCGATGTCGTCTTCCACATCGGCGTCTCCTCCATCCGATACAACGTCCACGAGATACATCAACGCATCACAGAACGCCCCGAGGGTTTCCCCCGGCTGGTGCTTGTGGAACACGGCGCCACCGAGACCGGCGACGACGACACCGGCCTGACCTACGCCGCTATACGCGATATATACACGGACCACGGTCTCACGCGGGCGGACGAGGGGGAATTCTACGCCGAAAACATCCCCTATCCGATCCGGCGATGGACGATACTGACCCGCCGGGAATCCCGTGATCGTTGACTAATCCCCGTCCTTCTGATATAACCGGGAGACGAATTTGGACATCGCCGGGGCGCGGGCCGGAAGACACAGGCCGCGCCCGCCCCGCATTATCGACACCGAGGAACACATGGACATCATCAAGCCGCGAATCATGAAGGGCACCCGGGACTTTCTCCCCGAGGACATGTATCTCCGCCAGGAGGTCATCCGCATCATCACCGACCACTTCGTCCGCTACGGGTTTCAGCCGCTGGCGACACCGGCCATGGAATATTTCGACGTCCTGACCGGCAAGTATGGCGACGAGGGCGAGGGGCTGATCTTCGACCTGGCCTACAAGGGCGGCCGGGAGGTGGCCCTCAAGTACGACCTCACGGTGCCGCTGTGCCGGGTCATCGCCCAGTACCAGGATAAAATCGTCATGCCGTTCAAGCGCTACCAGATCCAGCCGGTGTGGCGGGCGGAAAAGCCCCAGAAGGGGCGGCTGAGGGAGTTTTTCCAGTGCGATGCGGACGTGGTGGGCGTGGCGGATGTCTCCGCGGATGCGGAGATCGTCGCCCTCATCACCGACATCATGACGGCCCTCGGGTTCAAGAGCGCCGTCACCCAGATAAACCACCGGGGGCTGCTTTCCGGCCTGATGGAGCGGCTGGGCATCGGTGACGACAGGGCGCCCCAGGCCATGCGGATTCTCGACAAGCTCGACAAGGCTGGCGAAGACGCCGTGCGGGCGGAGTACGCCGAGGCGGGGTTCGAAAAATCCGCCGTGGACGATCTTTTTTCCGTCACCACGGCGACTGGTGATGTGGCGGGAGACATCTCCTCCATAATGGGCGAGCTGAAGGCGAACGAGAAGGCGAGGGAGGCCCTGGAGGACTTGAGGCTCCTTTTTGACTACCTCGACGGGATGGGGATATCACCCGACAGGATGGCCTTTTCGCCCCGGCTGGCCCGGGGGTTGGCCTACTACACCGGCCCGGTGCACGAGACGGTGGTCGAGACCCCGAAGGTGGGGAGCCTCTCCGGCGGCGGGCGGTACGACGGGCTGATCGGGATCTTCTCCGGCGTGGACGTCCCCGCCACCGGCATGGCCCTGGGGCTTGAGCGCATCATTCAGGTGATGGCGGAGCTGAAGATGATGGAGGGGGCGGGGGAGCGGATCGAGGTGCTGGTGGCGCCCTTCGGGAATGACGAGGTGGGCTTGGCCCTGAAGCTGGCCCGGGAGCTGCGGAAATCCGGCGTCAATACCGACGTCTACGCCACGGGCGACCGCCTTAAGAAGAAGTTTAAATATGCCGACCGCATCGGCGCACGGAAGGTGGTCATCGTGGCGCCCGACGAAATCGCCCGGGGCGCGGTGAAGGTGAAAGACATGACAACCGGCGATGAGAAAGAGGTGGCGATGGAGGGGTTGGTGGGGGAGGTGGCCGAGTGATATATAGGAAAGGAAACAAAACAAGAAAAGTTCTGGCCAAAAGATTCGTATTAGTAAAATAAATAATTAGAAAAATAGTAATATCACTGTAAATATAAATGGCAAAGTATCAATCTTCAAATGCGTTGTCATGGGAGAGGAGAATATGGAATACAAGGAAGGCGATATAGTGAAACATCCAACAAAAGAAGACTGGGGGAGGGAAAAAGTCCTCGCTGACAGTGACGGTGATACCGTTCATGTTTTTTTTGAATGGGTCGGTGAAAAGAAATTGAAACTGAAATATGTTCAACCGATAGTAGTTGAAGGACCAGGTCCCTTTATTACCCCCCCTCCACCAAGACCTCCAAAAAGGAAATATCAAAGTATCCTCCAGTCGATTCAATTGTTCTTGCAGCAATTTCCACAAGGATTCTACGGGAAAAAATTTCAAGAGGAAGAACGTGAATACAAGGATGAAGCACGTTTGCTTGCCCAAAAATTATTGGAAAAAGGGGAGTATAGTTTGCTATTGAAGGACCAGGATTACGAGGAAATAGTAAAACGCGCCTTGAAAATTGTGAACGCGACTAATCTGATTTTCCCCAACGAAAAAATGTCTTTAAGGGATGGATTGGAAAATTTTGATGCGAAAAAAGAATTCTCCGAGGTTTTATATTTGCTTTTATATGATGAAGGAGAATTGGAAGGGCGGTTCAACAGGTTTGCTAGGATGCTTGAAAAAATCAATGCCGCCAAGTGGACAACGGCGACATATTTCCCGTTCATAATGTTTCCTGAGAATTATATGTTTGTTAAACCAACTGTGGTAAAGTATGCATCTGAAGCATGCCGTCGTGAGATAAATTATAAATCGGAATTGAATTGGCATACCTACGAATCCGTTTTAAAATTCTCGGATTATCTTTTCTCGGAGATATCAGAGCTAAAACCTAGGGACATGATTGACGTTCAAACATTCATGTGGTGTATTGCCCAGTAAAAGAGTTGAGGTTCTGAGAAAGAGAGTTATCACAAATCAAATATTCTTTTTTTCGTCATTCTGAATTTCTAAGGATCGCTCACTTCCTCACAAATACCAGCACGTAGTAGTTCCCCGACACGCCGATGCCCACGCCGGTGTAGTTATCCAGGATATTCGCCCGATGTCCCGGTGATCCCATCCAGAGGCTGACCACCGATTTCGCCGTGTGGTCGCCCCAGGCGATGTTTTCGCCGTAGGTGATGTATTCCACCCCCGCTGCGTCCAGCCGGTCGGTGGGGGCGAGGCCCTCCGGGGTGTAGTGGTCGAAGTAGCCGCGTCTCGCCATGTCGTCTGCGTGTCCCTGGGCCACGTCCTCCACCTCACCGTCGCACACCAAGGGGGGAAGGCCCTGTTTTTGCCGCTCCCGGTTGAGCTCCGCCAGTATCTGCTCTTTCTTTTTCCCGCTGGGGCCGGAAAAACAGGCCGCTGAGACCGGCCCGGCGGAGACAATCAAAAATATCGCACACACGACGCCCGCGGCGATCCTCGTCATCTTTCCTTGTAAATCCTTCATGTCCGCCTCCGACACTATGCACATCGAAAGTAAACCTCACCTTTATTATGATACACCGGGTCCCCCGGTGCGTAAAGGGGAATGATACCCGTCAGTCCGAACAAAAAAACGGGGGGAGCCGAAGCTCCCCCCGCCGGGTTTTTAGGTGTGCCTCCTCGCACCGGAATGGAATCGTTCTCTCGCACGCCGGTGTCGAGGCGATCGGTCTTGTGGCGCCGGCCGGTCTGTCGTACAAAAAAACGGGGGAAGCCGAAGCTCCCCCCGAAGGTGTTGTGTGAGGTTCTTCTATGGGTCAGTCTTCAGGCGTCAGCCAGTCGGTCACCCGCACGAAGGTCTTGTTTTCGTAGTCGGCTTCGAGGATGTAGAAGCTGGAGGGGCCGTTTCGCTTCTCGTCGTTATAGGTGACGCCGTGGACGAAGCGGCCGTCGAGGTTGTCCATGGAGTTCATCGCCGCCATGAAGCTCTCCCGTGTCAGCGGCTCCTTTGCCCGTTTCAATCCCTCCACCACGAAGTCACCGTAGTAGAAGCCCTTCATGGTGCTGGTGCTTACGATGCGGTCGGAGTCGTTCTCGGCGTACTTCTCGATGGCCTCGCGGTACCAGATGACGGCGTCGTCATCGCCGAAGGGGTCCGGGGTGTAGGTGGTCACCAGCGCCCCGTCCCACGCGGCGCCGGCCAAGTCAAAGAGCTCCGCCCCGCTGATCGGCGTGGAGCCGAAGTATTGGGGTGAATAGCCCAGGGCCTCGCACGCCTTGACGAAGGCGGACACGAACCGGGCGTTGCCGTAGAGCAGCACCGCGTCCGCGCCGGACTGCATCATCTTGAGGGCGTGGGTGGAGAAATCGGTGTCGAACAGCTCATAAGGCACCTCGGCGACAAGCTCCATTCCCTTGAGGGATGCGGCGTCCTCGGCGCCGGTCAGTCCCTCGCCGCCGTATTCATCATTCTGGTAAAAGATGCCGACCTTCTCGTATCCCCCCTCGCTCACGGCGTAGTTGAAGAGCACGTGGGCCTCCCAGTAGTGCTCGGGGGAGCCGACGAAGACGTTGTCCCGGGGCGGGGTGGAGGGCTTCCTGCTGCCGGAGATGAGCCCCACCCAGGGCACGTCGGAGGCGTCGATGTAGTCGATGACCGACTCGACGATGGACGCACCCAAAACGCCCACGACGGCGAAGACCTGCTCATCCTCGATGAGCTTCCTGACGTTGGCCTGGGCCTTGGCCGGGTCGTAGGCATCGTCCAGGACGATCAGCTCGATCTGTCTGCCGTTGATGCCGCCCTCGGCATTGACGGCGTTGAAGTAGGTCTCCATCGACCGGATCACGGTGCCGACGGCGTTGGCAGGTCCCGTCATGGGGCCGCTCGTCCCCAAGAGGATCGTATCCTCGGTTACCCCGGGGACGTCCTCCTGGGCTTGGGTCGTAACGAAGGCCGCCGACATCACCAGCATGACGGCCAGAGTGATAATCAGATATTTTCGAATCATGCGTATCTCCTTACAGAAGGTATGGATATATTATCCCGAAGCGTCCATAGTCTTGGCGATGTGTCTCATCATCTGTCCGATGACCATCTCCATGACCGGCCGGGGCAGAAAGTAGCCCTCGGACCCGGCGGTGAACGCCTCGGTCACCAGTCCCGTGCTCTCGGCGATGTTGCCCGTCTTCCGGTATGCATCCTCCAGGATTTTTCGGGTCTCCTTTGCGGATTGGATGGATCGCCCCATGAAGGTGCGGCCTTCCTCGTCTGTGAAGGCGCCGTAGTGCTCCGCCAGGTGGATGTCGACGTCGTATGCGGAGAAGCGCTTCAGGGTCTGCTGGTACTCGGTGAAGTTCGAGTTGCCCGCGGCGAAGATCATGTCTCCGAAGGGAATGCCCCCGGCGTCGGAGGCGAACAGCGCCTTTTCTTCCGGCATGTATGCAGCGATGGAGCAGGAGGAGTGCCCCGGCGCGTCGATGATCTCGAAATCCACCCCGCCCCACGTCACCAGGTCGCCGCCCGTTACTGTCTCGTCCATCCGGATCGGCTCCAGGATCACGTCCCGGGCTTCCGTCTCCATCCCGTTAGCCGCGAACATCCCCCGATTCATGTCGATGATGGTGTTCGCCACATCGTCTCGGGAAAGAAGCTCCTTCGCCCGGGGGGACCCGATGACCCGGAGGTTCGGAAAAGTGTTCTGCAGGTGCGAGACGACGCCCACATGGTCGAAGTGGGCGTGGAGGATGAGCAGGCGGGTGATTCTGTCTCGGTCGATACCGTATCGGTCAAGCTGTGTGAGCAGCTCCGGGACGATGTATGCCAACCCGCCGCCGATAATGGTGTGTTCGTCTTGGCCTGTGAGGTAGACGCAGGATTCTTTTCTTCCGAGAAAGAGAATACGGTCGGTAATCCAGCCGGGTTCTTTGATCCACATGGGTATATCCGTTCAATGGGTAATGTGAAGATGTTTATTTCGCAGCCGCCCGAAGATCACGATACTGTACGGTACGAGGGGATTATTGCTCCGTCGAGGATGTGAGATCGATGATATTCACGGAGAAACAGAAGAGGGAGCGTCTTTCCCAAAACGGGCCGATGCGGGTTTTGGGTGTTCATCTACACCGTGCCGGCATAGATGATCGCAAGAATGACCGCAGGCTTCTCCCCCCGGGCGGTTACCTTGTGCGGCGTGGTTGAGTCGTAGTAGATGCTGTCTCCCGGTTTGAGGGTGTCGGTGTGGTCGCCCAGGGCCACGTCCATCTCCCCCTGCAGGACGAAGATGAACTCCTCGCCGTTGTGGGTGGAGGGCTTAACATTCTTGATGGAATCGGGCTCTAGGGTCACGATGAAGGGCTCCATGTGCCTCCCCTTTTTATCCGCGCCCAAGGATTCATATGAGTAGCCGTAACTGACGCCTTCCTTTGAGGCGACCCGGGAGACGGCCGTGCGCTCGTCGTGCCTGACGATGGAGAAGGGGGCCTTGGGCTTTTCCAGGAAAAAGTACCCCGGCTCCACTTCCAAGGCCCGGGCGATCTTGAATATCGTCCCCAGGGGGGGAGAGATCATGTGATTTTCGATCTGGTTGATCACCGCCGAGGTAAAGCCGGATTTATCGGCCAGGTCCTGGAGCGAGAGTTTTTTCTTTTCCCTGAGTAGCTTTATCTTTTCCCCAACATTCAGTTCTTCGGTCATCGTATGTCCTCTCTCTGACAAAAGATGTATGTTATCTGGATAGTAATATGTATCGTACGCGTCGGTACACAGCAATCCCGTTCTATCCGCCGTTCTTGACGGCGAACTCCATCCCCTCGTCGATCATCTCGAGGTTTTTATCGATCAGGTGATGATAGCGGGACGCCAGTACCTTCGTAAAGGCCCGCTCGATTGACGCGATATCGACAAGACCGGTCTTTTTCAAAAACACCCCCAGGGCGATCATGTTCGCCAGGCGGTCGTTGCCGAGATCCGCGGCGATGTCATTGGCGGGCACGCGGATTTGCAGCAGGTCCGGGCGATTCTCCACGGTATCGTCCACCAGAGAGGAATTGATGATAAGCAATCCGTCGGTTTGCACATTTGGCCCGAACCGGGCGAGGCTTGGCTTGTTCATGACCACAGCGCTCATGGGATTTCCGATGATGGGCGAGCCGATTGGGGAATCGGCCACCACAATGGTACAGTTTGCGGTGCCGCCCCGCATCTCCACCCCGTAGGTGGGCATGTAGGTGACGTGTTTTCCCTCGGTCATGGCGGCGTAGGCCAGGAGGTTGCCGATGAGCAGGATGCCTTGGCCGCCGAATCCTGCCATTGTTGTGTCGTAGTACATGGGACCTCGTGTAGTGTATATGTCGATATCTGTCACACAGTCGTGTATTGTATGCAGGGGATTCTTCCGCTACATGACGTCGGTTTGTTTTCGTTCCTTGAAGACTCCCAGGGGCCAGTAGGGAATGAGCTCATCGTCGATGCGCTTGGCCGCGTCCCTGGGCGACATACGCCAGTTGGTCGGGCAGGTGGAGAGCACCTCCACGAACGCAAAACCAATATCGTTCAGCTGCGTCTCGAACGCCCGCTTGATGATCTTCTTCGCGTTGAGCACCCGTTTCGGCGTGTTCACCGCCACCCGGGCGACGTACGCCGTTCCCTCCAGGGTGGCCAGCATCTCCGCCATGCGAACCGGGTATCCGTCCTGGTCGTGCTCCCGGCCGTAGGGGGAGGTGGTGGTTTTCTGGCCCAGCATGGTGGTGGGGGCCATCTGGCCGCCGGTCATCCCGTAGACGGTGTTGTTGACGAAGATGACGGTGATGGCCTCTCCCCGGTTGGCGCAGTGGACGATCTCGCTCATGCCGATGGAGGCGAGGTCACCGTCGCCCTGGTAGGTGAAAACCACGCGGTCCGGCAGGGCGCGCTTGACGCCGGTGGCCACCGCCGGCGCCCGGCCGTGGGGCGCCTCCAAGACGTCGACGTTGAAATAGTCGTACAAAAAGACGCTGCAGCCTACGGACGCCACGCCGACGGTTTTCGGCACCAGGTCGAAGGAATCGATTGCTTCGGCCACCAACCTGTGGATGAGGCCGTGATTGCAGCCGGGGCAGAAGTGGAATGGTTTTTTTGTCAGGCTCTCGGGTCGCGAGAACACCTGTTTCATGTCGCTGTCGCTCATGGTCTCGCTCTTTTTCGTGTGATGTCGGACGTGTATCGCCGTGAAGCCGGACACCGAGCGGCTTCCCGCGGCTCTTGAGAATGTTCCATCTATTGTAACCGTATGGATGATAAAGTCAACCTTTTGTTGCAGGGAGAAGACCGTTCACTGTACGTTGCATGAGAAAATCCTTGACAGGATTTTAAAATATCTGTATTATATAAATAGTCTGATAAATCTGAATATTCAGAATAATAGGTTATCGCAACTTTTTCTTTTTGGGGGTGGCGCATGGACGAGGAGACAGGGCGAATGGAGACAACAATGGATGAAAAAAGCTGCTGCAGGGTTGAGGCCATCGTCAGCGTGGATGAACGGGGCCAGATGGTTCTCCCGAAGGAGGTGCGGGAGCAGGCCGGCATCTCCCCAGGAGACAAGCTTGCAGTGGTCACCTGGTTTCGAGGCGGCGAAGTCTGTTGCCTGACGCTCATCAAGGCGAAGGACATGATGGGCATGGTGCGGGATATGTTGGGTCCCATGATGCAAGATATGGTAAAAGGAGACGAATGACCATGAAGACAACGGATATAAGGAAAATGGTGCGGGAGAAATATGGGAACATCGCCGCGAATCAAACTTCATGCTGCGGGCAGAAGGCCTCGTCGTGCTGCGGCACCTCGAGCGTAAATGAGCTCGGCCGAATGATCGGCTATTCCGACGAGGAAATGAAAGCCGCCCCTGACGGGGCGAACCTGGGCCTGGGATGCGGAAATCCGGTGGCCCTGGCCTCTCTGAAAAAAAACGAGGTGGTGCTTGACCTGGGGGCGGGGGGCGGATTTGACGCCTTCCTGGCGGCGGAGCGGGTGGGGAAGAACGGGAGAGTCATCGGCGTGGATATGACGCCGGAGATGGTTGAGCTGGCCAGGAAAAACGCCGAAAAGGGAGAATACGACAATGTGGAATTTCGACTGGGCGAGATTGAACATCTGCCGATGGCCGACAATGCCGTGGACGCCGTTCTCTCAAACTGCGTCATCAACCTGTCCGTCGACAAGCCCGCGGTTTTTGCCGAGGCATACCGCGTTCTGAAGCCGGGGGGAAGACTGATGGTGTCCGACATCGTGTTGACCGGCGATCTGCCGGAGCCGGTGCGAAAATCGGCGGCGGCCTATGTGGGGTGTGTTGCCGGGGCGCTTCGCGTGGAGGACTACCTCGACGCCATATCCGCTGCGGGCTTCGTTGATGTGACCATTGTTGATGAGACGTCATATCCGACGGACGGCTTTCTGAACGACCCAACCATACAGGAGGCGATGGCGGATGCCGGCATGACGGAGGAGGATGTGGGAAATATGGGTGACATCGTGCTCAGTGTCAAGGTATCGGCGTTGAAGCCGGAGTAGAAATGTCGGATGAGGGTGGGTAGAATGCAAGTGAAAAGCGAATGAAAAGAGGGCGGGGTGCCGAGTAGTTTTGTTACACGGCAAGAACACGAGGCATCTCGTCCCAGGTTTTTCCGTCAAGGACACGACCGTTCTTTTTCTTGTTGAATCCGCCCCATTGTTTGAAAAATGAGAGGGATCTTCTGTTATCCAGTGAATGATATGAGATTATTACCCTATATCGTAGTAGGTATTATTTACTCCTTATCATAAATTACGAATATATGGAGGTGCCAGATCCCAAAACAATTGTGCAGCATCACACCGCCCTTTTTTAGGATAACGTGCGGTAGTCACGAGTTGCGTTGACAGTTTGCCTTCCTGTGAGATGGTTCTACTATACTACGCCACGCTCTCCTCGGCTACCGTTT
>JAFGFE010000021.1 GCA_016931225.1 Candidatus Zymogenaceae bacterium | reverse complement strand
TAGATAATGTTATATGCACCATACATAATGCTTTAATAAAATTTATTCAAGGGGGTGTACTTAAGGGGGGTAATTAAGGGGGTTTTTGTGAACGAAGGTTTATAAAAGCCTGCACACCCAATTTGTGTTTCTTATAAACGAGACCTTTTCAGGTGTATCTTCATAATACACCGTGCAGACAGAGAGATGTATCCAGCCTGGACCGATACACACACCAATACTAGTGGCCGTATTTGGGGTGCGAAGGGATATGAGAGAGCGTCAGGCGGGCAAAAAAAAGAGTACGATATCTCGCACCCCTAAAAAAAGTGGCGCGCCAGGGAGGATTTGAACCCCCGACACACGGATCCGAAGTCCGATGCTCTATCCGGGCTGAGCTACTGGCGCACGCAAATGATATGTGTTTTTTTCTATATTCTTATACTTTACATTGATCGAAGATACAAGGGAAAACTATTGTCTGTCGGTCCTGTTGTGAGAAAACTGAATGAAGTCCCCCCCCACCCTGATTGTTTCTCGACGGCCGGCTTGTCTGCGTCCGGACATATAGTAGGAATACACACCCGTGACATCCACCCCTCATCCCCCTTCGCCCCCCATCCCCTTTTACGGCTCCCCAACTCCCCGGCCTCCGACCCGTCGTCCGGGGCAGGCTACGACCCCATCTCCTTCGCCCGGAGATACGCCTTCTCAACCGCCTCGATAAACGCACCGCGAACGCCGTTTTTTTCCAGGGTTGCCATCGCCTCGATGGTGGTGCCGCCGGGTGATGTCACGTTATCCTTGAGCCGTCCCGGGTGCTCCCCGGTCTCCAGCACCATGTGGGCCGCACCCATCGCCGTCTTGGCGGCCAGTCTCAGAGCAACGTCCCGGGGGAGCCCCGCCCGCACCCCGCCGTCGGCCATGGCCTCGATGACAAGATAGATATACGCGGGACCGCTGCCGGATACCGCCGTGACGGCGTCCATCTTGTCCTCGGCCACCACCACCGCTTCGCCCACGGCCTCCATGATCCGCCTCACCGTCTGTATCGCCCCGTCATCGGCGTGGGTGCCGGCGGCCAGGGCCGCCATACCGCACCCCACCAGCGCCGGAGTGTTGGGCATCACCCGGACGACGGCGATGTCTTTTCCCACCGCCTCCTCCAGAATCTCCAGCGTTACTCCCGCGGCGATGGAGACCACCAGCACACCCGCAAGCTCATGCGCCACCTCCCGGACGGCCTCTACCGCCAGATGTGGCTTGACGGCGATGAAGAGGACGTCCGCCATTTGCGCGGCTTCATGGTTTGTGTCCGTCGTTCGTATCCCGAAGGTCGTTTTCATATACTCAAGACGCTCCCGTGATACATCCGCGGCGATAATGCGTTCCGGCGTACACATGCCGTTTTTCAGGATACCGCTGATGAGGGCCTCGGCCATCTTGCCGGCGCCGATAAAACCCACATTCATATTCATAGTATCGTTTCCGCTCATGGTGTACTCTCCTGTGCTCGAAAAAACCGCTCTCCGTCGGAATGACCCGAATGTGTGGCGGTCAAATCACGTTGACAATATTAAAAAAAATATGGTAACATTACAAGATTATTTTTATGTTGTTCGCACATAAGGAGCGATGTCTTAGATGAACCAATCGGCGAAAAACATGTCGCTGTGGCTGGTGATTATCCTGGTTGTCATCCTGGCGGTCAGCCTTCTGGCGCCCAAGTCCGAAAAGGAAGAAGAGCTTACCTACACGGAGTTTCTAAAGAAAGTGGAGCTTTCCAGTGACAAACGGATAGACCGTGTGACCATCCAGGGTCGGTGGGTATACGGCGAGAACGCCGAGGGAGACAAATTCAAGACCTACATGCCGGAGCATCCCGGATTTATCGATATATTGATGGAAAACGACGTCACCATAGAGTCGAAAGAGGAGCGCATTCCGTGGTATCAGTCCGGTATCGCCCAGATCGTCCTTCTGGTGCTTATCTTCGGATTTTTCTGGTTCTTTATCATGCGACAGATGCAGTCCCAGGGACCCGGCAAGGCTTTGAGTTTCGGAAAAAGCAAGGCGAGACTCATCGACGAAACCACCAAGAAAGTGACTTTCAACGAGGTTGCCGGCATAGACGAGGCCAAGGAGGAGGTCCAGGAGATCGTCGACTTCCTCAAATCTCCGAAGAAATTCACCCGCCTGGGCGGACGTATCCCCCGGGGCGTGCTGCTTTTGGGATCACCGGGAACGGGAAAGACCCTCCTTGCCAGAGCCATCGCCGGAGAGGCGGACGTCCCCTTCTTCACCATATCCGGCTCGGACTTCGTGGAGATGTTCGTGGGTGTGGGGGCGTCTCGTGTGCGGGACCTCTTCGAGCAGGCCCACAAGAACTCCCCCTGTATCGTGTTCATCGATGAGATCGACGCCGTGGGGCGCCACCGCGGCGCAGGGCTGGGCGGCGGTCACGATGAGCGGGAGCAGACCCTCAACCAGCTCCTGGTGGAGATGGACGGATTCGAAGCCAACGAGGGCATCATCCTCATCGCCGCCACCAACAGGCCGGACGTGCTGGACCCGGCGCTCCTGCGCCCCGGCCGCTTCGACCGGCAGATCATCATACCGAATCCCGATTACCAGGGACGGGCGAAAATCCTGGCGGTTCACTGCCGAAAGGTCCCCCTGGACGATAACGTAAACCTGACGGTGATCTCCCGGGGAACCCCCGGCTTTTCCGGCGCGGACCTGGAAAACCTGGTCAACGAGGCGGCGCTGATCGCCGCCCGGGACGACAAGAAGGCGGTTTCGATGGAGGACTTCGAACAGGCCAAGGACAAGATCCTCATGGGGACCGAGCGCCGCTCCATGATCATCACCGAAGAGGAAAAGCGGCTGACGGCCTACCACGAATCGGGACACACCCTGGTCGCCCGGTTTCTCCCGGGCACCGATCCGGTCCACAAGGTAACCGTCATCCCCCGGGGACGGGCCCTGGGCGTCACCCAGCAGCTCCCCCTGGACGACCGGCACAGTTACAAGCGGGATTTCCTTTTGAAAAAAATCCAGATATACATGGGCGGACGGGCAGCCGAGGAGCTGGTACTGGGTGAGATATCCACCGGCGCCGGCAACGACCTGGAGGTCGCCACCGACATCGCCCGGAAAATGGTCACCGTCTTCGGCATGAGTGAAAAGCTGGGCCCCCTGACCTACGGGAAGAAAGAGGAGATGGTATTTCTGGGTAAAGAGATATCCCAGCAAAAGGACTACAGCGAAAAGACGGCCGAAAAGATCGACGAAGAGATCAAGCGTATCGTCAGCGACTGCTATGAAAAGGCGAAGGCGATCCTTGAAGTGAATATCGACAAGCTCCACAGTCTCGCCAGCGCCCTGCTTGAGCGCGAGGTGCTCTCCGGAGACGAGGTCGACTCGATCCTGGGAACCGGCGCCCTTACAGGGGCGACTTCGTGACGATGCGGTCTCTCTCTCACAACGCACCCGGTCGATTCGAATAACGGCGTCTCCGTCGTCCGTTCAACCGGATGACGGTATGGGCAAAAAACATCATGATACCCCAAAAAATGAAAGAAAACGCCCCGAACGACGCTCCCGCCCTGCGGGAGAGCATCCTCCTTGACCTGGGTGGAAAAACCTGGGATCTGGGCAGGACCACCCTGGTGATGGGCGTTCTCAACGTGACGCCGGACTCCTTCTCCGACGGCGGGGTCTATTCATCCGTAGAGGCCGCCGTCGAACAGGCCATGGCCATGGAACAAGAAGGGGCGCACATCATCGATGTGGGTGGGGAGTCCTCCCGGCCCGGGGCTATGCCTGTGTCCGCCGTTGACGAAATCGCCCGGACGATCCCCGTCATCGAGGGGATCAGGAAGAAGAGCGACATCCCCATCAGCATAGACACCACCAAGGCGGAGGTCGCCGCCCGGGCCGCCGCCGTCGGCGCATCGATCATCAACGATATCACCGCCCTGTCCTTCGATCCGAACATGGCCGAGACCGCGGCGGCCCTGGGCCTGCCGATGGTATTGATGCATATCAAGGGAACGCCCCGGGACATGCAGGACGACCCCCATTATGATGACCTGGTGGGGGAAATCTTCGAGTACCTGAAGAAGGCACTGGCGCGGGCGACGGCCTGCGGGATCGCCCCGGAGAAGATCATCCTGGATCCGGGCATCGGCTTCGGAAAGACCTGTGAGGACAACCTGACCATCATCAGGAACATCCCCGTCTTCGCACGCCTCGGACGGCCCATCCTCATCGGCGCATCCCGAAAGGCCTTCATCGGCGGTATTCTGGGAAAAGATGCACACAACAGGGCCTCGGGCAGCGTGGGGGCCGCGTGCGCCGCCGCCCTGTGGGGGGCGCATATCGTCCGGGTGCACGATGTGGCCCAAACCATCGACGCGCTCAAGGTGGTGGACGCGGTGAGGTGCGGCGTCATGCCGGGCGGTGCATAAGAGGCGACACGGCGCACGAGTCTTACGGCATCTTTCAATGCGTGATATTTCTGACAGAGGAATGTATATATGAAGCGGCTTTTCGGAACAGACGGCATTCGCGGGGTGGCGAACGAGGACCCAATGACCACCGAAATGGCCATGAAGGTGGGACGGGCCACGGCATATATCTTTAAGGGCGACAACCGGCGCCATCGCGTCGTCATCGGCAAGGACACCCGTCTCTCCGGCTACATGCTGGAGACGGCCCTGGCTTCCGGTATCTGCTCGATGGGGGTGGACGTGCTCCTGGTGGGCCCCCTGCCCACTCCGGGCATCGCCTTTATCACCAACAGCATGCGGGCCGACGCCGGCGTGGTCATCTCCGCGTCCCACAATCCCTTTCAGGACAACGGCATCAAGATATTCTCATCGGACGGGTACAAGCTGCCGGACGAAAAAGAGCTGGAAATCGAGAATCTGATCTTTTCGAACACCATCGACAGCCTCAGACCTATCGCGTCCGAAGTCGGTAAGGCCTTCCGCGTGGAAGATGCCGTGGGGCGATATGTGGTGTATCTCAAATCCATTTTTCCGAAAAACATGGACCTTTCCGGGATGAAGATCGTTGTGGACTGCGCCCACGGCGCGGCCTATCGCGTGGCGCCGGCGGTGTTCGAGGAACTGGGGGCGGACGTTATCACCATCGGAAATGAACCGAATGGAGAGAATATCAATGAGGGGTGCGGCTCGCTTTTTCCCGACGTCATCAGTCGCACGGTCAAAGAACACAATGCCGACGTGGGCATCGCCCTGGACGGCGACGCCGACCGGGTGATCATTGTGGATGAAAACGGCAACGAGGTCAACGGCGACCGGATCATGGCGATCTGCGCCCTGGACAAGATGGAGAGACGGGAGCTGACCAGCGGCGTGCTGGTGGCAACGGTCATGAGCAACATGGGCCTTGATCTCTTCATGAAGGAGATAGGCGGCAGCCTCGTGCGTACCGCCGTTGGGGATCGATATGTGCTCGAAAAAATGATCAAGGGCAACTACAGCCTGGGGGGGGAGCAGTCGGGTCACCTGATATTTCTCAACTACAGCACCACCGGCGACGGGGTGCTGGCCGCCCTGAAGCTCCTGTCCGTCATGGTGGGAAAGCAAAAACCGCTCTCCGAGCTCGCCTCCCTCATGACCGAGTTTCCCCAGGTGCTCAAGAACATCGTCGTCCGGGAGAAAAAGGACATCAAGAAAATCCCGGCGATCCAGAGCATCATCACCGATGCCGAGAAACAGCTCGGGAATCGGGGCAGGATACTGGTTCGTTTTTCGGGAACGGAGAAGAAGGCAAGGGTAATGGTGGAGGGCGAGGACGAGGCCTTGATCAACCGTCTGGTGGAAGACGTCGCCGGGATCATCGAGAAGGAGTTGGGATGATCATCGGCATGGGCACCGACGTGCTGGAAATAGACCGGATGGGTCTCGCCATGAAGAGACGGGGAGAGGGTTTCGAGCGGCGGGTATTCACCGAGGCGGAGGCCGCCCTCTGTAAAAGAAGAAAAAACCAGGCGGAATCCTTCGCCGTCCGCTTCGCCGCAAAAGAGGCGACCCTCAAGGCAATGGGCCGGGGCCTGTTCCAGGGCGTGGCGCTCAAGGATATTGAGGTGGTGCACGACCGAAGGGGAAAGCCGGATATCAAACTGACCAACGGGGGGAAAAAACGATTCGAGGAGATGGGGGGAAAGTCCATTTCCATCAGCATGACCCACTCTGGCCTTGTGGCCTTCGCCGTGGTCGTCATCGAAGGCTAGCCAGCATGGGCTGGCTGCCAATATAGTGGTGGAGTGATACTATGGGGGCGCTGAGCAACGATATCAGACGCGTGGAGATTGGGGAAGAAGGGGGGGATCCCTGTATAAATACAATAAGCCCACGACTTACGTTAGGTTCTTTCCACCCCAAGTGTTTAGGGTCACCACTCTATTGGCCGTCAGCCCTGTTGACCCACCACTATTTAGTCCGCCGGCACTGCCGGCCCGGCACGGGCCGGGAGCCGTCATAGCGGGTCGGCAGGGCCGACTGCCGTTATAGTGGTAGAGTGATACGATAGGGGCGCAAAGCGGTGACAGAGGATAATGAAGTTGTTGAGGTGCATAGAGATGCCATCCCTGTAACTTTTCATCACAGTATCAGCCCTCACCGCAGTTTCGGACCACCGCCATAATGGCGACTGGTACTGCCAGCCCGGCAGGGTCGACTCCCTTTATAGCGGTGGAGTGATACGACAGGGGCACAAGAGCGGCGATGCCGGATACGTGGGGATATGGGACGGATGAAAGGGGAAATGAAGGCGGGCGAAATCCGTCAATAGTTCGTTACTAACTAAAATATATTCTAAATATATTTCTTATTCGACGTTTCAACACGCGCCCATACAAGGAGCACCACAAACCGTGCAGCTCGCAACGGCAGCTCATATCAAAGAAATCGACCGCCGGGCCATGGAGGAATATTCCATCCCCGGGGCCGTCCTGATGGAAAACGCCGGCGCCGGCGCCACACGCCTGCTGCTGGAGACTATACCGGAGGCCGCGGGCGGCGTCGTGATCGTCTGCGGCACCGGCAACAACGGCGGCGACGGATTCGTCATGGCCCGCCACCTGACAAACCACGGCATAGACGTCCAGGTCTTCGTCACCGGTACGTTGGAAAAGGTGAGGGAGGGGGAATCGGCCCAGAACCTCGATACGATCAGAAAAATGAACATCGCGGTCGTCGAGACAACCGCTGACGAGGACATCCTGGCCCTGACAGACGCACTGGAGAGGTATCCGGTGGTCGTGGACGCCGTGTTCGGCACCGGCCTCGACCGGGAGATAACGGGGAGGATCGGGCGGATTATCGACTGCATCAACGACGCAAAAGACGACGGGAAGACGGTATTCGCCGTGGACATCCCCTCGGGCATTCATGCGGATACCGGGTCCATTCTCGGCCGGGCGGTTCGGGCGGATATCACCTGTACGTTCGCCCTGCCCAAGCCGGGTCAGCTCGTCCATCCGGGGGCGGCATGCACCGGGAAGCTCTACCTCCTGGACATCTCCATACCCCGCCCCCTGATCGATGCGACGCCCTCATCCCACCACCTCGTCAGCCCGGATCTCTTCTCGGAGCTCTTTTCCCACAGGGATCCGGTGTCTCACAAGGGTACCTACGGACACCTCCTGGTGGTGGCCGGGTCCGAGGGAAAGAGCGGCGCCGCGGCCCTGGCTGGAGAGGCGGCGGTTCGGGCGGGGGCGGGCCTGGTGACCGTCGGCGTACCCCGATCCCTCAATCCCATTCTGGAAGCCAAGCTCACCGAGGCGATGACCCTGCCCCTGCCGGACGATGAGGGGACGCTCGCCTCCGGTGCGGGGGACGCGGTTATGGATTTCCTCGAAGAGCGTTCGGCGGTCAACTCTATCGTCGTGGGGCCGGGACTGAGCACCAGCCGTGGCGCCCGGGAGGCGGTCAGGAGTCTCATCCGGGAAGTCGAGCTCCCGATGGTGCTCGACGCCGACGGCATCAACGTCATCGACTGCATCCCGGAAATCCTCCGGGAGAAAAAGGGGGACATCATCATCACCCCCCATCCGGGGGAGCTGGGAAGGCTTATCGATCGCACCACGGGCGATATCCAGAGAGACCGTATGAACGCCGCCCGGGAGACGGCGGTCACCTACGGCGTGTGGGTGGTGCTCAAGGGCGCCCGGACGATCATCGCGGACCCAGACGGAGCCGTCTACATCGCCACAGGCGGAAACCCGGGCATGGCCACGGGCGGCACGGGCGACGTGTTGTGTGGCCTCATCGGCGGATTTCTCGCCCTGGGGGCCAATCCCCTGACGGCGGCCCTGGCCGGGGTATGGGTGCACAACGACGCCGGGGACCGGGCCGCACAAAAGACGGGGGAGATTTCCCTCTCGGCGGTGGACCTCCTGGACGCCGTCTGTGACGCGACGGGGGCGCTTTCGGGGAAACAGTACGACGAGGTGACGCCCTATGTCCGACGAATCTCCTGAGCGGAGGGACCGGATCCCCGCCCGGGATGCGGTCGTCACGTTCATCCCGGCCATGATTTCCCACTCACCCGAAGAGACCGCCCGGGTGGGTGAGATACTGGGGACATACACGGACCCGGGGCGCCTCCTGGCCCTGCGGGGGGAAATGGGGGCGGGAAAGACCTGTCTCGTCCAGGGAATCGCCAGGGGGATGGGGGTGCCGGGGGACTGTCTTGTCACCAGCCCGACGTTCACCCTCATCAACGAGTATCCCACAAATCGGGGAATTATGCTCTATCACTTCGACCTGTATCGCCTGGGGGATGAGGAGGAGCTTTTTGATCTCGGATACGAGGAATACTGGTTTTCCGACGGCATATCCGCCGTGGAGTGGCCGGAGATCGCGAAGGCGCTCCTGCCGGAAAACAGGATCGACATATATCTATCCATTGTCGGTGACTCGGCACGCTCGATATGGGTCGAGATACTGGGGGAGGGAATACCGGACCTCCACCGGGAATTATTACATCACGCGCAGAACAAGGAGGGATCGTAACACGCTGTGGCATTGATCGTACAGAAATACGGCGGCACGTCGGTGGCCGACCTGGGAAAAATCAAACACGTTGCCGAAAAGGTCAAACAATCCCGTGACGACGGCAACCAGGTGGTGGCCGTCCTGTCGGCCATGGCCGGGGAGACCGATCGACTTGTCGACCTCGCCGGCCAGGCGTCCGGCACACCCAGCGAGCGGGAGATGGACGTGCTGCTCTCCACCGGCGAGCAGGTGACCGTCGCTTTAATGGCCATGGTCCTCAACACCATGAACTGCCCCGCCCGCTCGTATCTCGGCTCCCAGATAAAAATCACCACGGACAACGCATACACCAAGGCCCGCATCACCGGGGTCGACGAACACGCCCTCAGGGGAGACCTCCAGCGGGGAACTGTTGCAATTGTTGCGGGGTTTCAGGGGGTGGATGCGGACGGAAACATCACGACGCTCGGCCGGGGGGGGTCCGACACCACCGCCGTGGCCCTGGCGGCGGCGCTGAAGGCGGATGTCTGTGAGATATACACCGACGTCGACGGCGTGTACACCACCGACCCGAACATCGTCCCCAACGCCCGGAAGCTGGAGCGCATCTCCTATGACGAAATGCTGGAGATGGCGAGTCTCGGGGCGAAGGTGCTTCAGACGAGATCTGTGGAATTTGCAAAGAAATACAACGTGCCCGTTCTGGTGAAGTCGACCTTTACCGACGGCATCGGAACCCTCGTTTCTGTGGAGGATCCAGAGATGGAAAACGTTATCGTTTCGGGTATCGCCTATAACAACGACGAATGCAAGCTGACCATACGCGGCGTGCCGGATCGTCCCGGCGTGGCGTCCCGGGTGTTCGGCACCATCGCCGAGGCGAACATCATTGTCGACATGATCATACAGAACATCAGCGCGGAAAACCTCGCCGATATCACCTTTACCGTGCCGAAGAACGATCTCGCCAAGGCAAAGAATATCCTCACGGAAATACAGAAGGACCTCGGAGCAATGGAGGTCATCGCCGACGAGAACATCGCCAAGGTCTCCATCATCGGGGTGGGCATGCGAAGCCACGCCGGCGTCGCCTCAAAAATGTTCGAGGCCCTGTTCAATGAAAACATCAACATCATCATGATCAGCACCTCCGAGATCAAGGTATCGTGCGCCATCGAGCGCAAGTATTCAGAGCTGGCCGTGCGCGCCCTGCACGACGCGTTCGGCCTGGGAAACGACCTGAAGGTCATGGAAGAAAAACTGTAGGGACATCGGGAAACCATGAGACTTGTCAAGATATACGACACAACACTGAGAGACGGCGCCCAGGCGGAGGACATCGCCTTTATCGTCGAGGACAAGCTGAAGATTGCCAGAAAGCTCGACGATCTGGGCGTGCACTACATCGAGGGGGGCTGGCCCGGCGCCAACCCGAAGGACGACGCTTTCTTCTCCGGCATGAAGGGAGTGCGCCTCAACATCGCCAAGCTTTCCGCCTTCGGCTCCACCCGGAGAAAGGGAAAAGCGGCCAAAGACGACGAGATGATCCAGGCCCTCCTGAAGGCCGAGACGGACGCGATCACCGTCGTCGGCAAGACCTGGGATATCCACGTCTCCACGGCCCTCAATGCGAGTCTCGACGAAAACCTGGATATGATCTCCGATACCTTTTCCTATCTCAAGGGAAAGGCGGCGGAGCTCTTTTTCGACGCCGAGCACTTCTTCGACGGCTTCAAGGCCGACCCGGACTACGCCCTCAAATGCCTCAAGCGGGCCGAGGAAAGCGGCGCGGACGTGCTCGTCTTGTGCGACACCAACGGCGGCGTCATGCCCTGGGAGGTGACGGAGATCGTCGGCCGGATAAAGAAGGAGCTGAAAACGCCCCTCGGCATCCACTGTCACAACGACAACGGCCTGGGCGTGGCCAACAGCCTGGCGGCGATCCTCGCCGGCGCAGACCAGGTCCAGGGGACCATCAACGGATACGGCGAGCGGTGCGGCAACGCGAACCTCTGCACCATCATCGCGAACCTCAAGCTCAAGATGGATATCGAGTGCATCTCCGACAAGCAGCTCGAGCGGCTCCGGGAGGTCTCCCGGTACGTGGACGAGATGGCCAACCGCCTTCCGGACAAGCACCGCCCCTACGTGGGGGAGAGCGCCTTCGCCCACAAGGGGGGCATCCACGTCAGCGCCGTCAAGAAGAACCCCCTGACCTACGAACACATCAACCCGACGCTTGTGGGAAACCAGCAGCGCATCCTGGTCAGCGATCAATCGGGCCTTTCCAATATCCGCTTCAAGGCCGAGCAGTTCGGCATCAACCTGGACGAGCACGCCGACGGCGGTAAAAAACTGATCGAACAGATCAAGATCCTGGAGGAGCGGGGCTACCAGTTCGAGGGGGCCGACGCCTCCTTCGAGATACTCATGAACCGCACCCTGGGGCAGCACACGCCCTATTTCCACCTCCGGGGGTTCCGGGTCATCGTGGAGCGCCGCCAGCAGGAGGCGGAGCCGCTTTCCGAGGCGACCATCATGATAGACGTGGATAACCGCATCGAGCACACCGCGGCGGTGGGCAACGGCCCGGTCAACGCCCTGGACAACGCCATCAGGAAGGCCCTGGAGAAGTTCTATCCGGAGCTGTCGGACATGAAGCTTTTGGACTTCAAGGTCCGGGTGCTCACCACCGAGGACGGCACCAAGGCGGTCGTCCGGGTCCTGATAGAATCGGGAGACAAGGAGGACACCTGGGAGACGGTGGGGGTGGATGAGAACATCATCCAGGCGAGCTGGACGGCCCTGGTGGACAGCATCGAATACAAGCTCCTCAAGGACGAGCGCAAGCGAAGGGTCCTTAAGAAGAAATAACGAACCGTCCGGGGACGGCCGCGAGGAGGGCCGGATTCCGGCTTCTCACAGATGAGCGCAAGAGAAAGGCGTTTGGGAAAACGGAGCGAAAGAACGGAAAGCGATACCGACAAAAAGGGGACACGTCCCCCCGACAGGCCACTGGACCGGGCCGCCCTGTATATCAAGCATGATCGGTCCCGTCCCCCCGAAGCGCATGAGGCGGCGGGACTCATCAGATACCGCGTGGGCGTCATCTTTCTCCTGTCGATCCTCCTGATCGGCATATCCATCCTGACAGTCAAAGACACCATCTGTAACTTCCGATCCCCTGTTAGATCGGCGGGCGTCGTCGTCCGCTCCCCCGAGGGCGATCTCGAGATATACCCCGAGGGCGCAACCATCGCCGAGGCGCTTGACCGCTGGGGTATCGACACCAAGGATCTCACCGAAGAAACCCTCGCCGCCCCCCTCCCCACGGGATGCGCGGTCACGGTGACCGGCAACCCCGACGCGCCGGTGAAATGCGAGCCGTTCTGTGCCCGAGACCTCTTCGTCCTGGGCATCCCGTTCGACATCAACACCGCGTCTGCCGACGATCTCTGTCTCATCCCCGGCATCGGGGAGCGGCTCTCCCGCCGCATCGTCGCCCACCGGGAGGAGCACGGCCCCTTCCTGTGCGCCCGGGACCTGACGGACGTCCCCGGCATCGGCGAGAAAAAATCGGAAACCATTATGAAATATGTCGTGTTTCACGATGTCCTTTACGGCACCGAGGGGGTGAGATGAAAAACCGGCAGGACCGGCTTCCTAGATAGTGGTGGGTTGGGGTGCATGGGACAGAAAAAATCGCAAGTGTAGTCTCAGGCCTGTTGCAATGTCACAGTGAAAACACCCTCTCGCCTCCTTCCCCACCCCATATCTGGAAGGCTTCGACAAAAACCTTGATTACAGAAAAATAGCACGAATTTCCGAGCTGTTGATAATGGACGTCCTGCAGTTCCTGCGGAAAATTGAAGAGCTGTACGACGTGGGAGGGGAAGAAAACCCGGTTGATATTATTTATGAATTCAAGATGGATAGTATAAAAGAGAAACTACCGAAAGACACGGAAGAGATAAAAGCGAAGAGAGAAAGATACGCAAGGAAATGGAAAGGGAGAAAAGGGAGCGGGAGGGGTTTGAGAAATGATGTCGAAACTTGTAGATACAATAAGCGGAAATCTTTGATTTATACCTTAATTGCGGTAGTCACGAGTTGTGTTGACAGTTTGCCTTCCTGCAAGACGGTTCTACTATACTACGCTACGCTTTCCTCGGCTACCGT